>NZ_JBFTRT010000398.1:0-4791 GCF_056399685.1 Pedobacter sp. 01N416 | reverse complement strand
CTACAATCTGGCGAGGTATCCATATGCGAACAGAAGAAAATTACGGGCAACTGCTTGTTTGTATTTGACGGGATCGTACCATAAACATAGCCATTATCGTCTATTTCGGCATCAGTAACGCCAATTTCTAACAGTTCCTGAACCAATTCTTTACCTAAGTTTTTTTGTTTTAGGGTTGATGGGCAAGTTGGAGAATTTGGATCAGATTGAGTATCAATCTTCGCATATTTTATAAACCGCTGCTCCAGAGATTTGTTAAAGTTGGTGTATGTGCTCATAATTCAAAGGTAAAAGTTATAGATATTCGATAAACATATTATTTTTGTAAAAAAACGATATGATTTTTAATCTGCTGAAAGCTACTTACATAACCCTTCTGCTTGTTTTTATAGGAAGTTTTTCTTTTGCCCAATCTAATTTTTTTAAAATGTCGTATGGCTTTGGAGGAGGAATAAACAAATCTTATACTGATGTGTACAAAGGAGGTTTTGGTTACACAGCCTATGGCGTATTCGATTATCATATCACGCCATTTGTAACCCTGGGTTTAGAAGGGCAGTATGGTATGATTCAGGGTGGTGATATTGAAACCGATCTGCACAACCGTCAGTTTGTAAACAAATATTCCGCCATTACAGCCAATGTAAAGCTAATGCTTGGTGAGGTGGTGAACTACGATAAAAGCGAGTTTTTATACAATCTAAGGGGTTTGTATGTAGGTTTGGGTATAGGGGTAATTAACAACAAGATTACCGATATTGTTCGGTATAAACCAAGCTGGGCAGCACACGATCCTGGCTATGGCCCTTTCCCTGGAAAAGATAAAAGCCTTAATATGGCGGTACCTTTAAACTTCGGTTTTAACTATTTCATCAACGATGGTTATGGCTATATGAGGTACGTTATCAACATTAATGCACAATCGAACTATACTTTTGGCGAAGGTTTGGATGGTTATAACGATTCGAGCGCCAAGTTTGCAAACAATTCGCCGGATGTTTACAACGTTTATACCATAGGTTTTAAATATATGTTTGGAACGATTAAATCTTATCGTAAAACCCTTTAATAACATCATTTCATTTCTTAGATTTAAGGCATGAAAAAATTCTTTGTGTTTTGTTTGCTTTCGATGAGATTAAAAGCTGCCGCACAAAAAACACCTTTCGAGCTGAGCGGAAAAATTGAAACCTCCACTTACAATGCTGCTATAACCTATTACGAAAACCTAACTAAGACCTATCCACAGGCCAAATTGTTCACCTATGGGCGTACAGATTTTGGTAAGCCTTTACATGTATTGGTTTTGTCGCGCGATCGGGTTTTTGATCCTTCGGAGATTAGAAAACAGAATAAAAGGATTTTATTGATCAACAACGGCATTCATCCGGGCGAACCAGAGGGGGTGGATGCATCGATGATGCTTGCCCGCGATCTGCTTAAGGCAGGTAAACTGCCAAATGATGTGGTGATCTGCATTATTCCCCTGTACAATATAGATGGCAGTTTTAACCGTAGCGGAACATCAAGGGCCAACCAGAACGGACCGGTTGCTTATGGTTTTAGGGGCAATAGCAAGAACCTCGATCTGAATCGTGATTTCATTAAAACCGATTCGAAAAATTCAGCAGCGTTTCAACTCATTTTTAATACCTGGCAGCCCGAAATATTTGTAGATACACACACCAGCAATGGTGCCGATTATCAATATGTAATGACGCTTATCCCTACACAAAAAGATAAGCTGAACCCGATTCTTTCGGGCTATTTAACTAAAACATTGGTACCTGATCTATATAAGGGAATGGAGAAGGTGGGTTACCCGATGATTCCCTATGTAAACTCGATAGGTGAAACGCCTGAAAGCGGAATAACCGGATTTATAGATCCCCCACGTTACTCTACCGGATATACCACGTTGCACAACACCATAGGTTTTATGCCCGAAACGCATATGCTAAAGGCATACGATTTGCGCGTTGATGCCACTTACGAGCTTTTGCAAACCTATATTCAGCTTGTAGAACGCGATGCCAAGGTTATTGGAGAGAATAAGCGGAAGGCCGATGAACTTGTTGCTGCACAAAAGGAATTTCCTTTAGAATGGAAACTGAACAAAACTGAGGTAAACGATCTGACCTTTAAAGGCTTTGAGGCCGGGCAAAAACCCAGTACGGTAAGCGGTGCCGATCGTTTATATTACGACCGTAGTAAACCTTACACCAGGACCATTAAAGAATGGAATAAGTTCGAACCTGCGGTGTCTATTCAAAAACCGGTTGCCTACATTATTCCGAAAGCCTGGGACCGCGTAATTGCCCTGCTTAAACTGAATAATGTTAAAATCAGGGAGCTAAAAAACGATCAGAAAATTGAAGTAGAAAGTTATTATATCGGCGATTTTAAAACCGGAACAAGGCCCTATGAAGGGCACTATCTGCACTCAGCCGTAAAATTGAATACACTAAAACAGAACCTCCAATATTACGCAAGCGATTTTGTGGTTTATGTTAACCAGCCTGTTAACCGGTATATTGTAGAAACACTGGAGCCACAGGCTACTGATTCTTATTTCAACTGGAACTTTTTCGATTCAATTCTGGATATGAAAGAACATTATTCGGCATATGTTTTTGAAGATACTGCAACAGCATTACTAAAAAATAATCCAGAACTACAGCATAAATTGGAGGCGAAAAAAGCTTCAGATGCCGAATTTGCGAAGAATGCGGCTGCACAACTTGATTTTGTATATAAAAATTCTGATTATTACGAAAAAACACACAATAGATATCCGGTAGCCCGTTTGGTTACAGACGTAAAACTTGATTTAAAATAACCCCCATGGAATACTTCAATATTGCACCAGTTGCCTCCGTAATTTTCGTTTTTACCATTATTACCAGCTTATATGCTTTCTATGATCATTCGCTTTATGGCAAGTTTATGCTGCATCCGTATAGTGTATCCAAAGGACAGAATGTATATACCTTGATTACCAGCGGGCTTGTGCATGCAGATTGGATGCACCTGTTTTTTAATATGTTTACCTTCTATGCTTTTGCCTTTACACTGGAAAGATTAATGGGGAGCTGGCAGTTTGGATTACTGTATTTTCTGGGGTTGGTGCTAAGTGATCTACCCACCGTTATTAAACATAAAGATCATTTTAACTACAATAGCCTTGGTGCATCCGGAGCCATTAGTGCGGTGCTTTTTAGCTATATTTTGTTTAATCCAATGTCTAAAATTTACATCATGTTTATTCCTATCGGCATTCCTGCTGTAGTTTTTGGGATTTTGTATTTAATTTATTGTGCTTATGCTTCCCGCAATTCGAGAGACCACATCAATCATGATGCACACTTTTTTGGTGCCTTAACCGGATTGATTTTTACCATCATTTTTGTCCCGGGTATTTTGCAGAACTTTATTACGATGTTAACAGGAGGGAGATAATTTTCGCACGCGACCGTCATGCTGAATTTATTTCAGCATCTTTCATGCAAGATAGACCCTGAAATGAATTCAGGGTGACGACCTGAATTTATTACCCCGCCGTAGGCAAATAGGGTTTCTCAAAGAAACTCTTCGGCTCATCAGGGTTTTTAATAATCTCGAATACCACATAACCCCAGGGTTTCCAGAAATTTTCCAATACCTGCGCATATACTTTATGTTGCCAAACATCAAAAAGCGGTTTGGTCATGTTGCCGCGTAAAGGCATGGCTTCGATATAAGTGGTGCCTTCTACTGGCATAAAAGTATACTCAGGCAAGCGGTTAAACAGGTAGGCAGAGTAATAAAAACGCGCACTCAGCTCTTCAAACTGTTCGGCGGTTAAAGCTTTTCCTTTTATTTCGTTGATGATATCCTGATGATAGCGTTTATTGGTACCATTATCCTGTAAACAGGCGATGATCCCAAAATCTTTCATTTTTAACGAGAAGGTTAAAGTGTTTATCTCATCACGGAAACTGAACGGTGTTTCTCCGTTTTCTAATTTCACTACCGTGATAGACCATGGTGAAAAATCTTCAAACTCGAGACTGGTATACAGGTTCTGCATCATGAAATTCAGATTGGCAAATTTCATCATTAACGATTGCGACATATTTAAACCATCAGCAGTCATTTCCTTGCGTAAGGCCGAATGCATTTCGATGTATACAAAGCCATATAAAAATTTGCCGATCCAGTTAAAAAGATCCAGTTCGGGCAATGCGGAAACGGCATCGTACCCTGTTGCAAATGCTGCTTCGATCTTGTGCTCAAGCGGGGTTAAAAATTGCTCGTTTACTTCGCTGTTCACCGGGATAACCAAGGTGTTGTACGAACGGATACTCTCATCCAAAAACTGGATCTGCTCTTCGCCACTTAAACCAGCCTGTGCTAACAACCATTTTGGAATTAACGGCACCTGAACAACAGGCGAATTAAAAGTTTTGCCGCTTAGGAAGCAGATTTTGTATAAAAAATCGAAGTTTTGGAAAGGATTGTATAAGCCGGTATTCATCACTGCAATATTAGCCATTATATTTTTAGGGCTTTGCAACGATATTTTATTTTAACGCAGGGATTACAACCACCTCACCCTGTTAGCGGGCTTGCTTGAGCACTATCTCAGGATAGAGGTATATCATAAATATAGATTTGTCATCCTGAGCTTGTCGAAGGACCTGCATAAATACGCTTTAAAGTGTTTCGACAGGCTCAACATGACAGCATCTGAGGTAAATCG
Organism: Pedobacter sp. 01N416; assembly: GCF_056399685.1. Lineage (NCBI taxonomy): Bacteria > Pseudomonadati > Bacteroidota > Sphingobacteriia > Sphingobacteriales > Sphingobacteriaceae > Pedobacter > Pedobacter sp. 01N416. The sequence goes on along the minus strand of NZ_JBFTRT010000398.1, from coordinate 50 downwards.
CCTTACGATACTACCTCAACAAAAGACATTGCTATACTACATCCATAAAC
>NZ_JBFTRT010000397.1:0-4801 GCF_056399685.1 Pedobacter sp. 01N416 | reverse complement strand
ATGTCATCATCATTGAAAAAATCTTTCGATACTTTAGAGGAGAATGAATGGTTGCAAACCGGCGTAGCTAACTTAAATGTAAAAATGGTTGGCGAAAAAGATGTTTTCCATTTAGCAGAAGATATTATTGAGTTTTTGGCCAATTATACCAAAAGCCAGATTGGTGCACTTTATTTATTTAAAGATGATGGATATCTGCATTTAAAAGGGCAATATGCTTTGCAAGGACAAAATCTAACCCAAACCTTAGAACTTGGCCAAGGCTTAATTGGCCAGGCGGTTAAAACAGGTAAGCCAATATTATTGGATGATGTTCCACAGAGCGAATTAACCATTACACATGCTACTGGGAATATTAAACCAGCCCAGTTAATCGTGCTTCCAATTATTAGAAATGAGATTTCAATAGGCGGTTTAGAATTAGGCACTATCGGTAAATACAGCGACCTGCAGTTACACTTTTTAAACTTGGTTTTATCTGATGTGGGTACCGCACTGTTGGGCGCACAGAACAGACAAAAGCTTCAGCAGTTATTAGAAGAAACGCAGGCACAATCAGAAGAATTGCAGGTTCAGCACAATGAGTTAGAAGGCTTAAATGCAGAGCTGGAAGCACAGGCACAAAAACTTCAGGCCAGCGAAGAAGAATTACGTGTACAGCAAGAAGAATTGTTGCAAAGCAACCAGGAGCTGGAAGAAAGAAGCAGCCTATTGGAAGAAAAAAATGAACTGATTGAAGAACGTAATATAGAAATTCAGCAAAAAGCAGAAGCTTTAGAACTGAGTACGAGGTACAAATCAGAGTTTTTGGCCAATATGTCGCACGAGTTAAGAACACCACTTAATTCGATATTGTTATTATCGAGATTAATGGCTGARAATGAGGCTATGGATCGCGAGCATCAGGAATATGCAGAAGTTATCCAAAGTTCAGGTCAGGGTCTTTTAAGTTTAATAGACGAAATTTTAGATCTTTCTAAAATTGAAGCGGGCAAAATGGAACTCGATCGGGCAAATATTAAGGTTGATGAGATTATCCTTAACATGCGTTCGCTGTTTAATCCTTTGGCTAAAGATAAAAACTTAAACTTTGTTATCGAAAAATCGGCAGAAGTTCCTGAGTTTTTTCATACCGATAAAATGCGCTTAGAGCAGATTATTAAAAACCTGCTATCAAATGCTATTAAATTTACTACCGTAGGTACGATAAATCTAAATATTACTAAAAATGAAAAGTTAGGCGCGCTGGTATTCAAAGTTACCGATACAGGCGTAGGTATTGCACCCGAAAAGCAAGGCATGGTATTCGAAGCCTTTCAACAGGCCGATGGCTCTACACGGCGCAAATTTGGTGGCACAGGCCTTGGACTCTCAATTAGCAGAGAGCTGGCAAAACTATTGGGCGGATATATAGATTTAAAAAGCACAGAGGGCGAAGGAAGTATTTTTACACTTACCTTGCCCATTGATAGAAATAAAGGTTTTGATGGCGCTGTACCTCATGTAGAGAAGCCTGTAATCGCTTTAGAGGCTCCGGTAAAAAAAGTGAGCCACTTAACGGTTGAAAATATTCCGCAAGAGATTGAAGATGACCGAGATAATATTCAGCCTGATGATAAGGTGATCTTAATTGTTGAAGACGATACCCCTTTTGCCAAAACACTTTTAGATTTTACCCGAAAAAGAAATTATAAAGGTTTGGTTGCCGTTCGTGGCGATGCCGGTATTGAAATGGCGAAAACCTTTAAACCACTTGCCATTTTACTCGATATCCAATTGCCTGTTAAAGATGGTTGGCAGGTAATGGAAGAGCTGAAATCGGATCCTTCAACACGTCCAATTCCAGTGCACATCATGTCTTCTTTACAGGTTAAGAAAGAAAGTTTGTTAAAAGGTGCAGTAGATTTTATAAATAAACCTTTTGCTTTTGAGCACATGCAAGAGATATTTTCAAAACTAGAGCATGCCTTAAGCCGTCACCCTAAAAAGGTACTTATTGTAGAAGAAAATGAACAGCATGCCAAGGCATTAAGTTATTTTTTAAGCAATTTTAATATCCAGACAGAAATTGTTAACCAGGTAAACGAAGGTGTTTCTGCCCTGCATAAGCCGGAGGTTAACTGCGTGATTTTGGATATGGGTATTCCTGATAAACACGCTTACGAAACCCTTGAAGTGGTAAAGAAAACACCCGGTTTAGAGAATTTACCGATCATCATTTTCACCGGTAAAAACCTTTCAAAGGGCGAAGAAAACCGCATCAAACAATATGCTGATTCTATCGTTGTAAAAACGGCACATTCTTATCAACGTATTTTGGATGAAGCAGGTTTGTTCCTTCATCTGGTAGAAGAAAAAAGCAAGGAAAAAAGCAAAACACCTAAAAAGTTTTCCGAATTACAGGATGTATTGGTTGGTAAAACGGTTCTGGTAGCGGATGATGATGTGCGTAATATCTTCTCCTTAACAAAAATGTTAGAGCAGCACCAGATGAAAGTGGTCGCAGCAACCGATGGTAAGGAAGCCCTCAAGCTATTAAATGAAAACCCAGAAATTGATGTTGTTTTAATGGATATGATGATGCCAGAACTAGATGGTTACGAAACTACGACAGCCATCAGGCAGGATATCAAATACCGGAACCTGCCTATTTTGGCCGTTACGGCAAAAGCCATGATGGGCGATCGCGAAAAGTGCATTGCCGCAGGTGCATCCGATTATATCAGCAAACCAGTAGATATGGATCAGCTGATATCGTTATTAAGGGTTTGGTTATACGAAAATCATCATAAATCATAAACCATTTTTTATTTTTATGCCTCAAAAATTAATTCTCATAATTGATGATGATAACCGAAACATTTTTGCTTTAAAAGCTGTTTTAAAGGCCAAAGGTTTCGATTGTTTATCTGCTATAAGTGCCCGGGAAGGGTTTTCTGTTATGGAGAAACATGACAATGTTGCCATCGTTTTAATGGATATGATGATGCCGGATATGGACGGCTATCAAGCTATTGCCGCGATGAAAAAATCAGCTAAAATGCAGAATATCCCTGTGTTAGCGGTAACTGCCCAAGCCATGGTTGGCGATAAGGAACGTTGCTTAAGCGCTGGAGCATCGGGTTATGTTTCAAAACCGATAAATGTTGACGAGTTATTAATGCAAATCGAAAATTTTACAAAATAACAGGTGATAGGTGATGCGATAGATAATGAACAGGTAGAAATCCTGTTAAATGATGTTTTGGAAAGCCATGGGTATGATTTTCTGGAATATTCTCATGCATCAATAAAAAGGAGAATTATACGTCTTTACGGACTGGATAATTTTGTGAGTTTCGCCGAATTTCGTTACACGGTTAAAACAGATAAGCAATATTTTAAGCGTTTTTTAGAGGAAATTACGGTTAATGTTACCGAAATGTTCCGCGATCCTTCTTTTTATAAATCTTTGCGGAACGATGTCCTTCCTGTGCTGGGTACCTATCCATTTATCCGCATTTGGGTGGCAGGYTGTTCTACCGGAGAAGAGGCTTATTCGCTTGCCATTGTTTTAAAAGAACTTAACCTGCTTAATAAATCGCTTATTTATGCTACTGATATTAATCCATCGGTTTTAGATAAGGCAAAAAAAGGAATGTTTCCCTTAAATTATTTAAAGCAGTATTCAGAAAATTACCTGCAATCGGGTGGCCTAAAAGATTTTTCTGCTTATTACACGGCGAACTACTCTTTGGCAAAATTTGATGAAAGCTTAAATAGTAAGATGATCTTTTCTACGCATAATTTGGTTTCCGATCATTCTTTTAATGAGTTTCAGCTAATTTTATGTAGAAACGTATTAATTTATTTTGATAAAGACTTGCAGCATAAAGTATTTAACCTTTTTGATGGTAGCATCGAGAAATTAGGATACCTTGCTTTAGGAAGTAAAGAAAGTTTGGAGTTTTGGCCAAAAGCCAAAGAATACAAAAGGGTTAAAATGGAAAAAATATGGCGGAAACTGTAGATTCTGCGCCTTGTGGAGCATTAATTATCGGCGGCTCTGCCGGTAGTTTAGATGTGTTGCTCGAAATTTTTCCAGCCCTAAGGAAAGATATTGGTTTTCCCATTGTATTGGTGGTTCACCGTAAGGCAAGCAACGAATCTCTTTTAACCGATTTGTTAAAATCGCGCACTATACTGGCGGTTGATGAAGCAGAAGAAAAAGAGTTTTTAAGCCCGGGCAAAGTTTTTATTGCGCCTGCAGATTATCATATGCTGATAGAGGAAGACCAAAGTATATCTTTAGATTATTCGGAAAAAGTAAATTATTCCCGACCATCAATTGATGTTACCTTTCAATCAGCAGCCGAGGTTTTTAGAGAAAAACTAGTCTGTATTCTACTTTCAGGGTCTAATGCAGATGGAGTAGAGGGGTTAAAAAGTGTAAACAATTTTGGAGGTAGAGTGGTTATACAGAATCCAAATACGGCCATAATGCCGTATATGCCGCAACAGGCAGTGTTGAATGTTGAGCCGCATGTGATATTGGATAGCCACGATATGGCTGATTATATAAATAAGTTAAATGGTTAATTGCTTTTCGGAGGTTAATATGATAGTTACAAAAAAAATATTTGTTTTTGATGATAATAGGGATATCCTTGATCTCTGTACATTTATTTTGGAAGATGCCGGGTATGAGATAAAAACATCTGAAAATGCCAATAACATAGAAGAACAGGTTGCCGCATATATGCCTGATTTAATATTTATGGATAATTGGTTGCCCGATCTGGGAGGGATACAGGCTACTAAG
>NZ_JBFTRT010000396.1:0-5434 GCF_056399685.1 Pedobacter sp. 01N416 | reverse complement strand
CACTTCCATTCTACGGGCATCGATCATTGGACAGATTAAACCAAAATAATCAGGATTTTCCGTTAAGAAACCTGCAGCCATCATCTCTAGCGTTTCAATGGCGATTAATGGCTTATCTAGTGCATAACAGAGTCCTTTTGCCGTAGAAACACCAATGCGAAGCCCTGTGTAAGACCCTGGGCCTTTACTTACCGCAACAGCATCCAATGCCTGATAACTTACGCCTGCCGTTTTAAGCACCTCATCAATAAACAGGGTTAAATTAGCAGCATGCAGGTTTTGTCCTTTTTCTTCTTTAAATGAAATAGTTTCGCCGTTGATAGATAGCGCTACAGAACAAATTGCAGTAGCCGTTTCTATTTGAAGTATTTTAGCCATTGCGCAAAGATAAGTAAAATGAAAGAGAAGATAAGTTTGGAGTTGAGAGTTTGGCGTTTGGAGTCAATTAACCGATTTAAACAATTAACCGTTTAACCAGTTTGGCGTTTGGAGTCAATAACCGATTTAATAAATTACTGGGGCAATTATCCCTCGTGGCGTATCATCCTGAGGGGTAATTTATCTTATAAAAATCAATATGATTGACGTACAATTGCTTCTTTTCCATACACCAGGGGCTTGCCTCGGCTCGCGCTCGCCGCCGCCGAAGGGCTCTTTCTTTTTGGCATCAAAAAGACCAGCATAGCTAGCTTGAATGCCGTTGAAAACATAAAGGCCTATGAAAAAACAAAAAATGCCGGCTGAAAATTTATTCATTTTGTATTATAGTTTTCAGCTGCATTCATGAGGGCTTCGCCGTTTTCTTTTGAAGACAGTTGTGCGGCTAGGACAGTGCAGCCCGAAAAATTTGTTAGGCCGGGTTTAAGTAGAACGGAGATACCGTGCTATGGCCTAGCTGGACGGAAATGTAAAAGTGATTAAAATGCTGATTAATAGCGGTTTGTAAAATAACGTCAATGGTAGCCTGTCGAAGGACAAATGTTATTTGTTTTCTCCATAAAAATAAATGACATTGGGCATAGGGGTAAATACAAACGTTGTTGTCATACTTTCAAAACACAATAAATATTCAATTATTTAAAAACAAAAAAGTATGAAAATCAACAAGTTTTATTTATTAGTTGCTGTTATCGTTATTACAGCAGGAGTGGCAAAAGCACAAGATGCTGATGTTGTATTTGGTGTAAAAGCTGGTGTAAACTATGGAACATTGCCAACAAGTTTAAATGCCATAACAGATAAAAAAGGAAAGGTGGGTTATAATTTTGGAGTATTTGCCCGGGTTGGTAAATCATTATATTTTCAACCAGAATTGAACTATGTTAGYTTTAAGAGTTCATATGTTTATGCAGCTAGCACTTATACCCCAAAATTTAACCAACTTAATTTGCCCCTTATGGTGGGCTACAAACTGATTGATACCGAAGCCTTAAATTTCAGGGTTTCTGTGGGGCCCGATGTTAATTATACCCTTAACGAAGCAAAAGGGCCGGTTGGCTTTGATTATAAAAAGCTTACTTTCGGTGGAGTGATCAATGCCGGGGTAGATATTGGCAACATCAGTATTGATGCCAGATACAGCAGTGGCCTTACAAAAATTAATAAAGGCCTGAATGAAAAAAGCGGTTTGTTTAATCTATCTGTCGGATTTAAATTGTTTTAAGACTTCTAAACTTCTTTATTCCTCTAGTTCATCAGTTTAAATATTGGAAGAACATAAATCCATTTTTCGCTAAAGAAAAATGGATTTTTTTTGTTAACTTCTTAAATAACATTTCTTTAGTTAAAAGAAACTAAATTAGTTTTATTACTTTTGTTGCCAAACGAACTATTTAAGTCTTGTGTCATGTAATATCATTTGCATATAAATGTTGAATGACCTTTCCCACCTGGGGAGGGAGTAATTACTATTTATTTTTTACTTTACTTATTACAATATGGCTATTTCAAAAAAATATGGTCGTACTTATCACTACCCGTTTTCGCCGGGAACAACTAGCGATGACAGGATACAGCACGACTATTGGGAATATTTACAAAAAATTCCTACACTTATACACACCGAAAAACTCGATGGCGAGAATAATTGCCTGTCTAAACACGGCGTGTTTGCTCGCTCGCACGCGGCTCCAACTACATCACCATGGACAGAAAGTCTTAGACGTTTTTGGCAACTTGCGAAACATGATTTAGGAGACTTAGAAATCTTCGTAGAGAACTTATATGCTATTCATTCTATTGAATATCGCAAGCTCGAACATCATTTTTATGTATTCGGTATCCGCGAATTCGACCATTGGTTAAGTTGGGAAGAAACGCAGTTTTATGCAAATATGTTAGATCTGCCAACTGTTCCTGTAATTAAAATAGAACAAAAACCGGAAAATCAACAACAGTTCGAAAAAGAAATACTCGAGTTGGTAAAGGGGACAGGTAAATTTGATACCTATGATGTTTACGATAAAACCCAGGTTACTATGGAGGGAATTGTTAGCAGGAATGCCGATGGGTATACCGTTGATGATTTTGCCCAAAACGTGTTCAAATACGTACGCAAGGGGCATGTTAAAACTGACGAGCATTGGACCAGAAGCTGGAAACGTGCATCACTGCTAAATGAAGGAGGTAAGCATGTGGGCCTTAAGTGAAAATAAACAGTGGGCGGATCTTGAAATTCGCTTTGATTGGGTAAAACGCATGGCAGGCGTTCAACAAGATTCACGCTATCATGCAGAAGGTAATGTGGCCATACATACGCAAATGGTGCTAACCGCTTTACAAAATGAACCTGCTTTTAAATCATTATCTGAACAGGATCAGGAAATTTTATGGGCAGCTTCTTTATTGCACGATGTTGAAAAGTACAGTACAACTGTTTTTGAAACAGATGGAAGCATTACCTCAAAAGGACATGCGCGTAAAGGAGCTCAATTTGCAAGGCAATTACTATATCAGGATGAACCAGCGCCTTTTGCCATTCGTGAACAAATTGTAGGGCTGGTAAGGCACCATGGTTTGCCAATTTGGTTATTTGAAAAAACTGATCCTGTGAAAGTTTTAGTTAAAGCAAGCATGGAAGTTAATCTGCAATGGTTATGTTTATTGGCAAAAGTAGATATGCTTGGACGTATCTGTGATGATCAAGAAGAGATGTTATATCGTATAGCTTGCTTCGAAGAATTTTGTAAGGAAAACGAATGCTGGGGAAACTCCTATCGGTTTAAATCAAATGCTGCGCAAATGTATTTTATGCAACATGAAGATGCTTATTTAGATTACATCCCATTTGATGAACCAGTAACGGAAGTTATTTTAATGAGCGGTTTGCCTGGTGCCGGAAAAGACACCTATATTAAAACACATTACGCAGATTGGCCGATAATCTCTTTAGACGGTATCCGTAAGGAAAAGGGAATATCTCCAACGGATAAAGCAGGTAATGGGAGGGTAATACAAGAAGCAAAAGAGCAAGCCAGGGTTTATTTGCGTAAACAGCAGGCATTTGTTTGGAATGCTACTAATACTACGAGCCAGATGCGCACGCAGTTAATTGATCTGTTTAGTATTTACAAGGCAAAAATAAGTATTGTCTATATCGAAGTGCCTTACCAACATTTGCATCTTCAGAATAAAAATAGAACAGCTATTGTACCTGCGGGAATACTTAATAAATTGGCGAACAAACTCGAAGTACCCGCACAGTGGGAGGCACATCAGGTCGTTTACCGGATTCGATAATAGATGTTTTAAGTTCGTAATTAAGCGAGCTATGGTAGAAATCATTGGAAAAACATCCTGTTATTAACACAGCCCTTCAGCGTATTCTGAAGGGCTTTTTTGTTCCATAATGGTTATGCTTGCTGATTGATTGGTTATTAATGAAATCACCTTTTAATATGAACTAAATTCTTTAAAAACTAAAAATGTGTAACTTGAATCCGTAATATATATCAAATGAAATATAACCGACGCAATTTTATAGGCGGTAGCATGGCACTCACATCAGCTTTATTTTTAAAACCAATGGAAACATTTAGTGCACCTTCTTTAGGATCTGAAAAATGGACAAATGGTTTCGCCTTAAAAGTCATGGCGCCTTATTGGGGCTTTAATGGCTCGGTAACTGATTTTTGCAAAAAGGCAAAAGATTCGGGTTATGATGGAATAGAAATCTTATGGTCGCCAGAAATTGCAGAAGAGTTATTTAAAGCGTTAAAAAAATATCAATTAGAAGTTGGTTTTCTTTGCCGTGGAGATGAAGCCCTTCCAGCACCGCACTTTGCAACTTTTAAAAAAGTACTTAGCGAAGCTGTTGAACATCAATATCAAAAACCATTGTATATAAATGTTCACTCGGGAAAAGATTTTTTTCAATACCAGGACAACAAAAAATTCATTGATTTTACTGTTCAGTATGCCAAAGAAACAGGAGTTCCAATTTATCATGAAACTCATCGGTCTCGTATGCTTTATTCAGCTCCGGCATCATTACAATATTTACAGCAAAACCCTGATTTAAGGCTAACCCTCGATATTTCTCATTGGTGTAATGTGAGCGAAAGTTTACTCGAAGACCAACCAGAAACCGTGGCACTTGCCATTTCACGTACCGATCATGTTCACTCCAGGGTTGGCCATGCAGAAGGACCACAGGTAAGCGATCCGAGAGCGCCGGAATGGAAACAAGCGGTTGAAGCTCATTTTGCCTGGTGGGACAAGGTTGTTGCCATAAAAAAACAACAAGGTAAAATCCTGACCATGTTAACTGAATTTGGCCCGCCCAGTTATATGCCAACCATTCCGTTTACCAACCTTCCAGTTGCCGATCAATGGGAAATAAATGTATATATGATGCAGGTTTGGAGAAAAAGATATTTGTAGTTTTTCTAAAAAAGGAGACTGCTATATAGCTAGCTTGTTGGGTTGTTTTTAAGCAATAGGTAATACAGTAGGTAGAAAACTGCTTAGTGATGAAGAATTTAGTAGCTGCGTGCCCCAAACTGCATAAGGGCCGAGCTGCACTCCTCACACTTAAAAGCATTACGTTTATGGCTGTGTTGCCTAAAAATGATTACTGTTAAGTGTTTATTTCTCTTTTTAATCAATATTTAAAGGTTTTGGACTGAAATCTAACGGGTAGAGTTTATCGAATTCCATTTTTAGTCTATATTAGATTCGAATAATAAAATGTTATTGAAAAACATGTCCAATAAAGCAATGCAAATGAGATTTAAACTAGGTTTGGTATATGATTACTTTAAATAATTTCAATATGGAACAATCGTATGCTATCGGAATTGATGTGGGTGGATCTTCACTCAAATGTGGAGTAGTAAACCAAAATGGCGAAATTTTATATTCCATTATTGTATCGCTAAAAAATGCGAAAACACAAGGTGCAATTATTGCGCTCATTGTAGAAGCGATCAATTCC
>NZ_JBFTRT010000395.1:0-4815 GCF_056399685.1 Pedobacter sp. 01N416 | reverse complement strand
CTGGTGCACCGATATACCTGGTTTCCCCTTTTAGTACAAATCCGTTCTGTAAAAGTACGCCGTTTAAAAATACAGTAACACTTGCTGGTTTTTGTACTGTTCCATCTTCATTAAAACGCGGTGCGTTCCAGATGATATCGTAGTATTGCCATTCACCTGGTTTCTTGTTGGCATTTGCCAATGGAATAGCTTGTTTGTAAACACTGCCTGTTTGTCCGTTAACATAGGTTTTATTGTTGTAAGCATCCATAATCTGGATTTCGTAACCGTCATCACCGCCACCTGTTGATGCTAAAAACACCCCGCTATTTCCACGTGCCTGACCTTCGCCAGATATGTTTTCGGGAATTTTCCATTCCATGTGCAATTGGTAATCGGTAAACTTTTTATTGGTTTCGATATTCCCAGTGCCTTTTTTTACCGTAAAAAAACCATCATCTATTGTCCAGGCAGCTGGTTTAGAAGGATCTTTAACAGAATGCCATGCATCTAAATTTCTTCCGTTGAAAAGAATGGTAGCATCAGATGGTGCATCCTGAGGCAATTTGCCCGGTGTAACAATTTTAGGAACGGGTTCCCAAACCTCGGTTGTTTTTGGGTCTTTGGCAGGATCTGGTTTTTTATCTTGTGCCATAGCTTGCCCTGCAAAAAATGCAGGAATAAATAATAGTGTGTACTTGTTCATGATTGTGGTTTAACTTTTTAAAGTTAACCAGTTTATTAAGAAAAGGAAATTTCGTATTTAAAATTTTACCCCAAATCGTCAACAACGTAGGTTTCGCTTATAATTACTTCGTCAGGGGCAATATCTTCTTTACGCTGTTCTGCCAAATCGCGCATTGGGCAATAACCCGTGATGCCGCGGTACAGTAATCCTGCACCAATTGCTGCACCCGTAAGGCCAATTACAGGATGCGAAAAAATGCTGGTGATGCCTTTAAAAAGTAAATATGTTCCTGCAGTTCCAGATAACCAACGTTCAGATTTTGAAACGTTTTCGAACAATTCTGGGTACTTCCAGGCTTCCTTAACATTGTTTACAGCGGTATTAAAATCTTGATTTGTCATGATGGTTAAATTTATGTTCTACTGTATAACAAGTAAGAAGGAAATGAGTTTTGAAAAGAAATTTAATTGTGTATGTTGCCACGGAGACACAGATTAGTACGGAAGACCAGGTTGTTTGTATTCACGTTGATGTTTAGCCACAGAAACGCTGATTAACACGGAAGAAGTACTAATAACCAGGATTATAAAACAACACGCCTGATTTCGAGCGTTGGTTTACCGAAATTTAAAATAAGCCCAACTTTGCAACCTGAACATCTTAAGTAGTTTAGAGTTTGCGCTATATCGGCGCTTGCAATAGCACTTTTTGATTTAATTTCTAATATTACCGTATCGAATATGATAAAGTCGGCATAAAAGCTATGGGGTAGGGGAATACCTTTATAATAAACTTGGTATAACTTCTCTCTTTCATAAAAATAATCCCTGTTTTTTAGTTCTATACAAAGTGCATCTTTATAAACGATTTCTAGAAAACCACAACCTAAATGGCTATGAATTTCAATAGCAGCACTAATAATTAGGTCTGTTTCGTTTTTTAATGGGAAGTTCGATTGACGGATTTCCATACCAAGAGATTTAATAAAGGTTAACTAATTAACTTGGGATGTATTTACTAAAATAGTAAAATAATAGGATGCTGCGAAGCATACTCTGTGATTTCTGTGTCTCCGTGGCAAAGAATAACTTGAAAGGTTTGTTAGATACTGGCTATGGATGCCTGTTTACACAGCAAACTCTTCGACTCCGCTCAGAGTGACCAACGGAGAGTACATCCGTGATTTCCGTGTTTCCGTGGCAAAAAATTAAGTGGAATAGTCTGTTAGAGGGTGCAATATTCAAATAAACTGTTCGACTTCGCTCAGAGTGGCAATCATATAAGAACTTCTGTGATTGCAGCGCCTCTGTGGCAAATTTTCGGCGATTAATTCAATATATCGCGTATGTCTTCCTTGCTCAGCGATTTAAAGAAACTTTCTTCAGTTGTAATTAAAGAGTTTGCGAGCGATTTTTTACGGTTCTGCAAGGCCAATATTTTCTCTTCTACGGTATCTTTTGCGATGAATTTGTAGATGAAAACCTTTTTATCCTGACCAATACGGTGCGTTCTGTCGATGGCTTGTTGTTCTACTGCCGGGTTCCACCATGGATCGAGGATAAAAACATAATCAGCTTGTGTTAAGTTTAAACCTACGCCGCCTGCTTTTATAGAGATTAAGAAGACTTTCAGCTCAGTATTCTGCTGAAATTCGGAAACAATTTCGCCACGGTTACGGGTTGCGCCATCTAAATAAGCAAATGGAATATTTTCCGCTTCAAAATGTTTTTTGAAGATATCAAGATGTTTTACAAACTGAGAAAAAACCAAAACCTTATGTCCGCCTTTAAGTACGTTATCGAGCGTATGAATTACGTTTTCGAACTTTCCTGAATCTGAAACATAGGTGCCATCAATCATTACAGGGTGGTTGGCCAACTGGCGTAGGGCGGTTAACCCTTGTAATAGCTGTACCTGTTTCTTTGCGAAAGTTCCATCGTCCATGCTCTGCAATAAATCGTTACGGTAGGCAGATTTTGTTTTTTCGTAATATGCGGCCTGATCTTCGCTCATGTCGCAATAAATTACCTGTTCCGTTTTTGGCGGCAATTCTGCAGCCACCTGCTCTTTCGTTCTACGGAGTACAAATGGTTTGATAATCGATTGCAGTTTACGCGCTTTTTCTTCGTCCTTTTTCTTTTCTATCGCTTGTACATATTCTTCGTAGAAGAATGCCTGTGTACCCAATAAACCAGGGTTTAAAAAGGTCAACTGCGACCATAAATCGCTTACTGAGTTTTCTACGGGTGTACCGCTCAGAATCAGTTTATGTTTAGATTTTAAGCTTCTAACGGCTTTAAACGATTTTGATGCGGGGTTTTTAATGTTCTGACTTTCATCGAGAATAATGTAGTTGAAATAAAAGTTTTTCAATTCATCTACATCTACTCTGGTTACACCGTAAGTGGTAATGATAATATCGTAATTGGCAAAATTGGTAACATCTTTATTTCGGTTGGTACCGGTATGTGCCAGTATTTTAAGCTTTGGTGTAAACTTTTTAGCCTCCGTTAACCAATTGTAAATTAAAGAGGTAGGCATGATGATGAGCGAGGTCGTCTGCGTTTCAAGCAATTGGTCATCTTCCTTCACCTTTTGCAGCATAGCCAATGTCTGGATGGTTTTACCCAAACCCATATCATCGGCCAAACAGCCACCGAAATTGTATTCGCGTAAAAAGCTGAACCAGTTATAACCGGCTTTCTGGTAATCGCGTAAACTGCCTTTAAAATGAACAGGCATTTGCGTATCAGCAATATCTTCAAAGTCTGATAATCGCTGTAATTTGCGTTCAAGCGTAACATTAGCCAGACTATCTTCAGCCAGATCATTGATGAGACCGATATGGTGTTTCTTTAATTTTAGCGTTTTTCCGGCCTCTGCCAAACTGAATAAACTACCGTATTGGGTAAACCATTTATCAGGGATAATAGCTACTTCACCATCGGGCAACAAAAACTCACGCTTTTTGTGTAGAATATGTTGCTTTAGTGAAAGAAAAGGAATCTGGTATTTTCCAAACCATACCACAGCATGGATATCGAACCAATCGTTTCCTTCTTTAACTTCAAGATCTATTTTGCTGGCACCGAAAACAAATTTTTTCTGCCCTGTGGCCTGTTCAATTTCAAAACCCGATGCCTGTAAAATTTCGATATGCTCGTTTACCCAATTTATAGCCCCGTAACTTGGATTTTCTTCGGCAGAAGCTACTTCCAGGTTGCTGAATAAAGAACTCGTTTTTTTTAGTCCTAAGGATAACAGCAAATTAAACTGCTTTTTCTCCCATTCTGCCGAACGTTTGATGCGGTGGAAAATATAGTTATCGGCAGTTTTTTCTAAACGTACAGTTACTTTGTGCGCATTCTCTACCGGGAAAGTATATTCGCCATATTTAAAATATAGCTGAATTTGAGAAAGACCACCATCAACATATAAAACTTTAATTACCGGTGTTGCCTCAAATTGTTCGGTTCTGATTTCGAAACCTTCGGCATACACATGGTGCTTTTCTATTAAAGGGGCTACAAACTTTTCAAAATAAGTGGCTTCGGTTGTTTTGGGTATGGCAATAAACCGTTTGTTTAAAAAGGGTTGCAGTTTTTYTCCTTCAATATCCTGATCAAAAAAGTACAATACATCGTTAAGCAATAACCACGCAGGTTTGTTGCTGATAATCTGTGCTTCTTTAAACATAAATTCGATGCGCAGATTCTGATATTTGATGGTCGGAAAATAACGTGTTTCAGTTTCGTTCCTTCGGAAATGAAAAAGAATAGATGCAGGCTCATCAGCCAGTTCGATTTTGCGTTCTACCGGCCAGCCATCTTTGTCCATTACATAAAGCTCGTTTTTGACCTTTAAAAGCTCTAAAGCTTCGGCAAGTTTCTTTTCGATTTTAGGGCGAACATTTTCATAAAATTTATTGTCGAAAATTTTAGTGAAAAACTCAGTTGGCCTGATTAGCTTTTTATAATATTTTTTAATCAGCGAGTCTTGCTCAATGTCATCTAAAATTTTGATCAGTTTATAATCAATATCACTTAAACAGGCATTAAATTCTTCTGCGGTATGCGTAAAAATCCGTTGGTAAGTAAACGAAAAATCTCCTTGTGGATTGAGCTGAACAACGTGAGGTTCAATTAAAT
>NZ_JBFTRT010000394.1:0-4829 GCF_056399685.1 Pedobacter sp. 01N416 | reverse complement strand
CGGATTACCTTGGTCGTCATGCTGAATTTAGTTCAGCATCTATCATATCCTTAAAAACTGTTCAATTTTTTTGGAAAGCAAAACCTGTAGTGCTTCGGTTTGGGCTGGTCCCGGCCTTTGCTTAATCCCGATAAAATTTGCTTTACAAGATAAACTATACTTAATCGGGATAACGCTGCCGGTCGGGTTTATTTAACCCTAAACAGAAGCACTTTTGTGGCCACTTAAACCCGATCAAAGCGRGATGTTCCCGATTTTRCATCGGGATCAAATTTGCAGAAGCGGGAGCGGGGCTGTCTTAAGCCTAAAGCCACTGCAATTGCTTTCCAAAAAGAATTGTTCATATAAAATACTGTCGTCATGCTGATCCGATAGTTATCGGATTTAGTTCAGCATCTTTTATGCTATAAAGACCCTGAATTAAATTTACTGCGTAGCTTTCCGCTGCGCTACAGGTCAGCATGACGACCGTTCATAGATAAATTACAACCGCATTCCCCTTAAAAAATCTTCGATCAGCATTCGTTTTTTTCCTTCGTATTGGATATCTAAAAGTTTGATAAAACCATCTTTTGCGGCAAATTTCAAATAAGTTTTACCATCGGTTAAAAAGCCTCCGGCTACAATGCCTGGCTCTTTATCTTCTATTTCGGCCTTAAATACCTTTAAATTTTTTTCATTGAGTAAGGTAAAAGCAGTTGGGTAAGGGCTTAAACCGCGGATTAAATTATGGATGGTTTGCGCCTGGTTGTTCCAGTCGATTTTGCAATCTTCCTTAAAAATCTTCGGCGCATGTTTTAAATCACCATTTTGTGGCTGTGGCTGCTCTATTATATTATTGGCTTCGATAGCAAGTAGTGTTTTTACCAGGAGATTTGCGCCAACAACCATCAGTTTATCATGCAACTCACCCGCAGTTTCGTCGTCGGCAATGGGCACACTGTCGCTAAGGATGATATCACCGGTATCAATTTCCTGTTTAAGGAAAAATGTAGTTACGCCACTTTCCTTCTCTCCATTTATAATGGCATGGTTAATCGGGGCTGCACCACGGTATTGCGGTAATAACGAACCATGTAAATTGATGGTTCCTTTAGCCGGCATATTCCAAACTATTTCTGGTAGCATTCTAAAAGCCACTACCACTTGTAAATCGGCTTGGTAAGATCTTAGTTCTTCAATAAACTCAGGATTTTTTAACTTTTCAGGCTGTAAAACAGGAATTCCTTTTTCTACAGCATATTTTTTTACTGCACTTTCATTCAATTTTTGGCCACGGCCTGCAGGTTTATCTGGCGCAGTAACCACAGCAACTACATCGAAATTGGCTTGTACCAAGGCATCTAAAGAGGCTACCGCAAAATCGGGCGTACCCATAAAAACTATTTTCATAAAGAAAGTGTTGTGTTTCTAAAAATAACGTGGCTACCCACGTTTAAGTTTTGCAAAATAACTAAAAATAAACCCATACTTATAGGCAAAAATGGTACAAGGCAAAGATGTTGTTAAAGCAAACGGATTGGTGTACGTTACCGATACCATGCCGGGGATTTACCGGAAAGGGAAACCGGGAAAGTTTTATTACGAAGATAAAGAGGGCAACAAAATTACCGAAGAGAAACACCTCGACCGGATAAAGGCCTTAGTTATTCCACCCGCATGGCAAAATGTGTGGATTGCCAGTAAGCCAAATGCATATTTACAGGTTACTGGTATTGATGCTGCAGGCCGGAAACAATATAAATACCATGCAAAGTGGACCAGCCGCCGATCGGAGGCTAAATATTTCCGTTTATTGGAATTTGGAAAAGCATTGCCCAATGCACGGAAAAACCTGGAAAAAGACCTCCGCAGAAAAGATTTCGATGAACGCAAAGTATTGGCCATTTCTGTAGATGTACTGCAAAAAACACTAATCCGTGTGGGTAACGAAAGTTATAAACAGCTTTACGGTTCTTTTGGCTTAACTACACTTCGAGATAAGCATGTTAAAATCGAAGGAAGTAAAATTACCATGGATTTCGTTGGAAAAAAAGGTGTTCGGCAAAAAGTAGAGTTAAATGATCGGTCGCTGGCAAAACTGGTCAAGAAATGCAGGGACATTCCCGGGCAGGAATTATTTCAATTTTATTCGAACGGGAAAGAACATAAAAGTATCGATTCAGGCAAAATAAACGCTTACATTAAAGAAATTACAGGCGATGATTTTACGGCAAAGGATTTTAGAACCTGGGGTGGAACATTAGAAGCGTTGCGCCAGTTTTCGAAGTGCAGTGCTGATGAAGATTTTAACTTAAATTCAAAAAAAACAATTGTAACGGTTTTAGATTGTGTAGCGAAAAAATTAGGCAATACCAGGGCTGTTTGCAAGAGTTCTTATGTATATCCGTTATTGCTCACCGCTTATGAAAACAATGAGCTTAGTAGATATATCAAGAAAATGAATAATAACAAAACAACCGGTAAATTAGGCTTGGCACACGATGAGAAAATTTTATTGTCGTTTTTAAAAGCAAGTAGTAAATAGACAAAATGATATAAAAATCGTCATTTAGAGCGGAGTGAAACGCAGTCGATAATCTGTTCTAAATGACCATATTAAGTCATACTCCAGTTGCAATGATAGTGCTTTTAAAATTATTCTTTAGGTGCCTTTTTTATCGGATGAACCGGCTGCTCCTCTAATTCTCTTTGCTTAGCCGGATTATTTGTTTTTGGTGCTTTATTAGGGGTGCTGTCGTTTTTATGCCTCACCGTTTTATGGTCAACAGGCTCCCTGCCTTTGGGCACTTCTTCCTGGTAATTGCTTCCTGGTTTATCACTTTTAATTTTCGGACCGCTCATAGCTAAAATGATTGAATGATTAAGTTTTTGAATGATTGAATAGCACAGCGCTTATCAATCATCTATAATAACAAACCTCTTTCTATTAAGTTTGAAAATAATTGCAAGGGGCAATCCGATCATTCAGTCATTCAATCCCTCTCTCATTCAATAATTAATTGTATAGCAAATATTTCTTCCGCATGGTTTTGTATGCACTTAGTCCTGGTTCCCAGCTCGCCCTAATTTCTGCTTCACTTTTTCCGTCGATTACCTGTTGCCTGAAATCTGCCACACCAACTAATCTTTCGATAGTACCCATTTCTTTGCTCAGCTTGGTGTTAAAGAAATCTTCTTTTCTTGGGGATGCCTTGTACAGTTCGATTAACCAGCTGATGTTTACCTGTTTCGATTTTACCAGTTTTGAGGTATCGTAAGTTCTTAAATCTAAGCCATAACAAACCTGATCCTGAAACAATGGTGTTTCTGACATTCCTTTTATACTTTTCGGCGTAAAACTGAAATCGAATTTCCCTTTAAGGTACGGTGCCCCAACAACAGTAAATGGAAACATCGTTCCGCGGCCGTGGTTTAAATAGGTGCCCTCAAATAAGCAGGTAGATGGGTAAAGTAAAATAGATTGCTGTGTATTTAGGTTAGGAGAGGGTTTAACTGGTAAAGTATACTCCATATCATGGTCGTAATTGGCATTTTTGATAATGGTAATCTTGCATTTCACCTTATCTTTCAACCAGCCTTCGCCATTTAACATCTGCGCATATTCGCCAACCGTTAAGCCATGCGCAATAGGGATAGGTTGCACGCCAATGCCCGATTTAAATTTTGGGTCTAAAATCGGCCCATCAATTAAATAACCATTTGGATTGGGGCGATCTAAAATCAACAGCGTTTTATTGTTTGCTGCACAGGCTTCCATAACGTGCTGTAAGGTATTGATATAGGTATAAAAACGAACACCAACATCTTGGATATCAAACACCATAATGTCGATATCTGCTAAATCTTCAGTCGTTGGTGTACTGTGTTTACCATAAAGCGAGATGGCTTTTATACCTGTTTTGGTGTCAACATCATCGTTAACGGTAACGCCTGCACTGGCATTACCTCTAAAACCGTGCTCAGGACCAAATATCTTCTGGATTTTAACACCTCGTTTCAGCAGGCTATCAACCGAAGTCTGCGTACCGATAATTGATGTGGGGTTAACCACCATACCCACACGTTTTCCTTTTAGAAGCGGGAGGTATTTTTCGGTCTGTTCTGCACCGGTTTTAATTGTCGATGGCAGTTTAACAGTCCTGATCATCAGTTTTCTGTTTTCAGGGCTTTTCTTTCCAAGAACTTCCTGTTCAAGTGGTTTGGGTTGTCCGCAGGCCGATAATGCAATTAAACTGGTTAAAGCAAAGCTGATGTAATTTTTCATTTTGAGTATTATTCTAAT
This sequence comes from Pedobacter sp. 01N416, assembly GCF_056399685.1. Classification (NCBI taxonomy): domain Bacteria; kingdom Pseudomonadati; phylum Bacteroidota; class Sphingobacteriia; order Sphingobacteriales; family Sphingobacteriaceae; genus Pedobacter; species Pedobacter sp. 01N416. The sequence goes on along the minus strand of NZ_JBFTRT010000394.1, from coordinate 544 downwards.
CTTCCGGTATTATAACAAAACAATTTACAATATATTTCAATTATGCTATTGGTATTTTCTTGTTACAACTTAAAAATTGATGTTTAAAGTTGGTTATTTATTTCCGAAAATGCCATTTTTAAAAAGGAATTGAGCATTTTTGTTAATACAAATTGATTAAATTGAATTTCGAATATTTCATCGCAGGGCGGATAGCCATTAAATCTGAGCGTACTTTTTCAAAACTTATCGTGCGTATTGCAATAGCAGGCGTGATGTTGAGTTTGGCTGTTATGATTCTCTCTATAGCCATTATAAAAGGCTTTAAAACTGAAATTCAGGATAAAGTAAGAGGCTATTTGGGCGATGTGCAAGTGACCCGTTACGATCTGAATAATTCTTTTGAGCATTCTCCCTTCGTACTTGATGGAGAAACAAAAAAAATGCTCAAAAATAATCCTGACATTGAATATTATTATCCTTTTGCTACAAAACCTGCTATCCTTTCGGCAAATAATGAAATTGAAGGCATTAATTTTAAAGGGATCGACAAAAACTATAAGTG
>NZ_JBFTRT010000393.1:0-8920 GCF_056399685.1 Pedobacter sp. 01N416 | reverse complement strand
TCCCTTAGGCGCGGTAAGCCTTTTTTTACATCAATAACAACATTAGGATCGGTATATGGTCCGCTGGTATCGTAAACCGTAACAGGCGGATTAGGCTCGGTTAATCCAAATCCATTATGGATTTTGGTTTCCGATAAACTGATTTCGCGCATGGCCACCTGGATATCATGGATTTTTCCAGGTACGAAGATTTTGCGTGAGGCCGGAAAAGGACTGCGGCTGATCACCTCTTGGTTCGGTGTTTTTTCTTGTTTCATATCAGTAGAATCAATTATTGAGTGATTGAATGAGTGATTGAATGAGGGATTGAGAGTTATTGAGTGAGAGAATGATTGAATGACAGAAAGGAGTGAATTGGCTATGCTTTACATTCAATCATTCAAAATTTATTCATTCTATTATCCTCCCTGCGTGGCTTTTATGAGTATAACCTGATCGGCTGGATTTAATACATGGGTTGCCCAGTCTGATTTGGGAATAATGGTTTGGTTTACGGCAATGGCAAGGCCGTTTGTTTCGGTTGAAATGACAACAGCAAGCATCTGTTCAATGGAACAGGCTTCGTTGAGCAGATAGTTTTGATTGTTTATAGTTACTTCCATATTTTAAAAAATTGGAAAAACTATAGAGATTGCCCCAAAATGGAGATCGAAAAGACAGCAATGTAAGATTGCTTTCACTTTTCCCTTCGGCAGTACTAACTGCATCAGGTTCAAAGGGTATTTCTCAGCACGTAGGCACCCCTAAAGTTTTTTGTAAATATATGCGATTAAATTTCTAATGCAAATTTAAATTTATATAGATAAAATCTATAAAGAGCTAACGATAATATAGAGATAGGGGGTGGAAGAGTACAAAATTGTCATCCTGAGCGTAACGAAGGATCTTTACTAATTAGGTGTAACATCGGAAAAAGATCCTTCAATGCTTTCAGGATGACAATTGGAACGATTAAAACAAAATTTTCACCACTCAATCTTCGATCCCAGACTCCCGACTTCGGACTAAACTCCCTCATCCATCTTTTCTTTTTTTTTAACCGCAGAGGGCACAAAGAGAAGGCGCAAAGGCCGCAGAGCTAGGCGTAAAGTTCTTTGCCGTTTAAGGAATGTAAGAAAATATAAGATCCTTGAGCTTATATGAACCTTCTATGTCTTATATGGTTCAATAAAAATATTGGTGAATGACACGTTGTTCGACTCATGACTTCAGACATAACCCTCCCCCATCATCCATCATCCATATTTTTTAACCGCAAAGGAACAGAGTGAAGGCGTAAAGGTTGCAGAGCTGGGCGTAAAGTTTTTTACCATTTAAAGGATTTAAGAAAATATAAAGCTATTGAGCTTGTATGATCTTCTATGTCTTTGGTTAATTAAAAAGATCCTTCACTTTTAACTCTGCGCAGTACAAGCTCGCTTCGCGCCTCAAACTACCGACTTCAGACTAAAGACTATGGACTAATTAACTAATCCACACCACCCGCCTTTCGCAAAATGCAAAAATTCCTTACCTTTGCAGCATCACCAAAACACCCCATACATGTAAGATTCATTTCTTTTCAGAAAATAGATAACCAGCAGAGCGGATCCGTTCCTGCAATTATTTACAATAAAAAAAGAAATTTATGCTTATTCTACAAGGGGCTAACTACATCCATCCTAATGGAGATTTACTGTTTTCAGACTTAAATCTTACCATTAACAAATACGAAAAAATTGCACTCATTGGTCATAATGGGGCAGGGAAATCGACACTTTTAAAAATTTTGTCGGGTAAACTCAGGCCAACTGCCGGATATGTTAAAACGGAATCGGTGCCTTATTATGTGCCACAGCTTTTTGGTCAGTTTAATGATTTTACCGTTGCGCAGGCACTCAGGATTGAAGATAAACTAAAAGCATTGAACGAAATCCTCAACGGAGAAGTAACCGACGAAAATTTGACTATACTCAACGATAACTGGACCATTGAGGAACGTTGCGCGGAAGCTTTGAGTTATTGGCTATTGGAGGGTTTAGACTTAAACCAAAAAATGGAAAGTTTAAGCGGGGGACAAAAAACCAGCGTATTTTTGGCTGGCATCGCGATACACCGTCCGGATATTGTTTTGATGGATGAACCGACCAATCATTTGGATCAGGAAGGCAGAAACAGGTTGTACGATTATATCCGATTGACCAGGAAAACTTTGGTGGTGGTGAGTCACGACCGTACTTTATTGAACCAGATTGAGAAAGTTTGCGAGCTAAGTAAGCGGGGAATAACCATTTATGGCGGAAATTACGATTTCTATGCTGCGCAAAAGAAAATTGAAAATACTGCTTTGAACAATGATTTAAAAGCAAAGGAAAAAGCGTTGCGCAAAGCTAAAGAAGTGGAGCGGGAATCGATCGAGCGGCAGCAGAAGCTTGATGCCAAAGGGAAGAAAAAACAGGAAAAAGCTGGATTGCCGACCATTTCGATGAATACGTTAAAAAATAATGCAGAAAAAAGTACAGCAAAATTAAAGGCCGTGCATACCGAAAAGCTCGATCATATTTCTGCTGAATTAAGCCTGCTCAGGTCTGTGCTGCCTGATGCAGACAAAATGAAGATCGGTTTCAACCAAGCCAGGCTGCACAAAGGGAAAAGTATTGTTGAGGCTAAGGAGGTCAATTTTGCTTTTCACGATCAACTACTTTGGAAGGAGCCGCTTAGTTTTCAGATTTTTAGTGCTGAGCGTTACGTGATAAGGGGCCGGAACGGATCGGGCAAAACCACCTTGATCAAGCTTATTTTGGGGCAGCTCCAGCCCTTGGTGGGAAGTTTAAACAAAGCAGACATTAGCTCCATGTATATTGACCAGGATTATTCGTTGATCGATAATCAACTTACAGTTGACGAACAGACCCAGCAATATAACTCTGGTGCATTGCAGGAGCATGAAGTAAAAATCCGTTTAAACCGGTTTTTGTTTGGCAAAACCGATTGGAACAAACCTTGTTCGGCCTTAAGTGGCGGCGAGAAAATGCGGTTGATCCTTTGTTCGTTAACCATCAGCAACCAATCGCCCGACCTGATTATATTGGATGAGCCTACCAATAACCTCGATATCCAGAATGTAGAAATTTTAACAGCGGCCATTAACGAATACCAGGGAACGCTTTTAGTCATATCGCATGATGAATATTTTCTTAACCAAATTTATGTGGAACATAGCATTGATCTTTAAAATAAATATATAGCCTTATCTTCGTTCCAAATAATTAAAACCAGTATACCTATGCAAAACCTGTTAGCACTACAAAGTGGCGAACTTAAAGGAGCAGTATCGTTAAAAATTTCTGAAAACCTAACCGAGTTTCCAAACGAAATATTCGAGTTGGCCGATACTTTGGAGGTGCTGGATTTATCTTTTAATAAATTAAGTGCATTACCGGCAGATTTTGGCCGTTTAAAGAAATTGAAGATTTTCTTCTGTTCAGAAAACCTTTTCACGGTTATGCCTGAGCAATTGGCCGACTGCCCTTTGCTGGATATTGCAGGTTTTAAATCTAACCAGATTAAAACGGTGCCTGCAAAATCACTGAATCCTAATCTTCGCTGGCTGATTTTAACAAACAATAACATTGCCGAATTGCCAAAAGAGATTGGGCAGTGTACGCGGATGCAAAAGCTGATGTTATCGGGCAACCGTTTGGTGCAATTGCCTGATGAATTAAGTAATTGCCAAAATTTATCGTTACTGCGGATTGCTGCTAATAAACTGCATGAGCTGCCACAATGGATTGCCATGATGCCTAAACTTTCGTGGATTGCATTTTCCGGGAACAACTTTAGTAAAACTCCTGCTGTAGAAACACTTTCGTTAATTAATTGGCACGATTTAGAAATTAACCATTTATTGGGTGAAGGCGCATCGGGTATTATTTCGAAAGCAAACCGGACTATTGGTGATGAAACCCAGGAGGTAGCCGTTAAATTATTTAAGGGCAATGTAACCAGCGATGGCTTGCCGGAAGATGAAATGACGGCCTACATTGCTGCGGGTTACCACCCTGGTTTGGTTAATTTAATCGGGCAGATTGCCCTGCACCCTGAAGATAAAAAAGGACTGGTGATGGACCTCATTCCTCATCATTTTTATAACCTGGGTAATCCGCCGAGTTTAGAAAGTTGTACAAGGGATGTTTTCCCTGAAGCTATGCAGCTGTCGGAAAAACAGTTGCTGAGTATTGCCAAAACCATTGCCTCCTTAGCCGCGCAATTGCACGAGGCCGGGATTATGCATGGCGATTTATATGCGCACAATATCCTGATTGATGATGAGGGCAGTACTTTATTCGGCGATTTTGGTGCTGCAAGTTTTTATGATCAGGCTGAGGTTACACTTGCCACCGCTTTAGAGCGGATAGAAGTGAGCGCTTATGGTTACCTGCTCGATGATTTACTTTCGTTAAAAAACGAAACGGTAAGCGAAACGTGTTCGAATGCTTTGGGTACCTTAAGAGACGCCTGCTTAGTTGCATCACCATTAAACAGGCCTGGTTTTCAGGATTTGGTTGATGCGTTGGTGAAGATTTAAAAGCAAAAACTTATCTTTCGAATTATTTTGTAAAGATAAGTTGCTCCAACGGCAAGGTCCGCACCACGATGCCCAAAATGACAGATAAATGTACTTCTGATCTATAGCCTTAATTGCCAATTGTATTTCAGGGTTTTTGAGTTTCTCATCTTTAAATGCCGCTTCTTTAATAGTTATGTTATCTTTAATTTCCTGATAAATACTAACCGCTTCTCTTGGGTTTTGATTGGATACAAATGCCTTAAGTTGATCAACCGACCAATCATCAAATGAATTAATAATGTTCAGATATAAGACCGGGGCATAAACAGTGGTGTCGTAAGACAGTTTCTTGATAAACTCAAATCTATCTTTCAGATTAAGATTATAGTTTTCGTTTCGGATATCAGCCCGCGAAGCTATCTTGTCGTAATCTTTATATTTTAGCCTAAGCTTTTCTCCATTTTGATGGAGTATTTCATTGGTTCTGTCTTCAATCCTTTTAATATCAGCTTGTGCTTTAGAACCACTTGATCGATTGATAAAAGCCATTTTGTTTGTTGTAGGAAAAAAATATTCAACTTCGACATGACTGCTTTCAGGAGATAAATAGAAGGGTACGAATGAAGTATTGTCAGAATCGAAACGTAATATGCATTCGAAATAATTTTCATTTTTAAATGCAAATAGGAACTGACCATCCTTAATTCTGCTAGGAGATATTGATGTTCGAATTTTGTCGCCCAGTTTTTGGAGATAAAGTTTTGGCGTTTTATGGTTGAATGAGGTGTCTGTAATCTTAATATTTACCCAGACAGAGTCAGTAAGCGCTTTACTGTTCAGTGCTGAGGATGCAAGCAGTAAGGTGAGGCATAACGTTATTTTTAGATTTTTCATTCAATAAAAATGGTGATTCAAATTTTTTCATCCCATATATTTAACACTCTTTAACTATCTGATTTTATTGAATGTCTGTAATGATCAGTCTGTTGCTGGATAAACGTAATCAACAATGCTGACAAAATCTGTGCTGCCTATTTACTGAAAAATAACAAAGCTTAAGGCAGGATATTAAAAAATCCAGAGTAGTTATACCCTGGATTTCAACTGCGATTAACTATTTAGCATTACTAAAATTAACCATCCATTGGATACCGAACCTGTCTTTAAAGCTACCGAAGTAATCGCCCCAGAACATATCGTCCATTGGCATTTCGATGGTGCCACCTGCTGAAAGGCCGTTAAAGAAGCGATCGGCATCTTCGCGGCTCTCGACATTGAGGTTAATGTACATGTTGTTGCCTTCTTTAAGTACATGCCCTGCCGAAGGTACACAGTCAGACGCCATTAAAACCGTATGCTCATTAATGGGTAAGGCTACGTGCATTACACGGTTTTTTTCTTCGTCGGTTAATTTATCCGATTCGGGTGCATCGCCCATTTTTGCAAAGAAGGTAAATTCTCCGCCAAAAACCGACTTATAAAAATTAAAAGCTTCTTCGGCTTTGCCGTCGAAGTTTAAGTAAGGGTGCATGGTTGCCATAATCTTATTTATTTTGTTTACAACTAAGTTACTGCACCTTTTAATGATAAAATGGGTGTACTTGAGACAAATGTAAGGGCGTTTTTGACATCGTCAAATTAATAAACTTGTATGGTTCCATCTTGTTGCGATGGCCTTAACTCGGCTGTCGAATTTGAGAAAATATGTTTTTAAATAGGCTAAAATATTTTATTCATTTTGCAATAGCTTTTGGATAAGTTATTCTTTTACAGATGAATAAAACTGAACGGAAATAAATCCTTTATCTTTTTCATATTTGTAGCAGGGTATTAAACATTTAATGAAATAATTCTCGATCGTCCCAAAATAATTTTAGATTTGAGTAAACACGTCCTCTTTTTGAGGGCGTGTTTTTTTTGCAAAAAAAAACCTTTCATTGCTGAAAGGTTTCGCGTTTTAATCTAAATCGTCCCGTTGATTTAATTTTAACATTATAAATATAGTTATCAACATGTTAACATCAAATTAAAAGGTAAAAATACCCCTTTATGGGTAGTGGTTTCCACTACACCGCGATAACAGAAATTTTAATGTGCATAATTATTTGTTTGCTTCAATACGCCATTTACAAGCCGGCAATGTTGCTAATAACAAACTGGAGGCAATATTGCGAAAACAGAATAATTAAAAGGGCCCCTGTAATTTGCAAAGAAAAGCATGAAGAGGGCAAAGGCAAGTGTTAGCAAAAAACTACCGATAGCCAACTTAATTTTGTATCCAACTATAAGCAATAACCCATCTAGAAACACTCTACTTCCCAAAACCGCGACCAGTTTTCGCCTACACCAAGTTTTACTATACCCTCTTTGCGTGTTAATTCCTGATCGTGGTTAACGCCATCGGCCACTCCGCACCATGGCTCTAAACAAATAAAAGGGGCATCGGTAGCAGCCCAAATGCCAAAGAAAGGGAAATCATCGAAATGGAAATGTAATCCATAATCGTTTTTGTTGTTGAGCAAGCTGATGCAGTTGCTTTGAAGGGTTTTAAAAACCAGCGCATCGTTATAAAACAAATCATGTTTAAGGTTTAACCTGTGGCCACCCAGTTCAATGAGCTCCGTTTCGTCGGCTACTAAGCCATCTTCCAGTTTCCAGAAAGTTAATTTCTCATCGCTATTAAAAGCAAGATAGTAATCTTCGTAAACGGTATTGGGGGTATTGGGTACCGCAAATGCCGGGTGCGCACCAATTGAAAATAAAAGCTCGGCAGTACCGGTGTTTTTTACCTCGTAAGTTAAGCTCAGCTTTCTATCTATTAATTGATACCTCAGTTTCAGTTCGAAATAAAAAGGATATACTTTTAAGGTATCTTCATTTTGGGTTAAAGTAAAAACAGCTTCAGTTTCACTTATTTTTTCGAAATTAAAAACATGATCGCGGGCGAAACCATGGCGTGGCAGCTCATAGCTTTTACCTTGGTAAGTAAAACTGTTTTTTTTTAATGAGCCAACAATAGGAAATAAAACCGGACTGTGTTTTGCCCAATATTTAGGATTGGCATTCCATAAATATTCCAGCTTGGTTTCTTTACTAAATAAGCCTTGAAGTTCTGCGCCTTTAGCCGCCAGGCTAACTTTTATATAATCGTTCTCGAGAGTTATCATTTGCAATCTAAATTAACAAAAAGATGTACTTTAAAAATATCTTTTTTATTAATTTTGATTACTAATAAAGCTTAAGCAAATGAAAAGCTTAAAGCACTATTTATTTTATTACCCGCGCATTTACTTTCGCTTAAAATAAAATCAGAAACCCATGGCGATAGATTTAACAAAATTATCAAATGCAAAAGTGAAGGCCGCTATTACCGCATTGCAAAAAGGCGATGAAAAAATGTGGTTTCCTTTATTTGCTATCGATGTTGCCTTTTACGACGACGGAAACCAGATGAAATTTAATAACTTCTTTAAGAAAGCGCTGGGACATGAGCGTTTTACCAGTATAGATAAAGTTGAAAACAAAGGATTGGAGGTATATGGTCATTTCCACTCCGACCAATGGGGTGATTTTAAAACCTGCTTTAAATTTAAGGTAAACAATTTTAGGATGCTGATCCAACACCTGTTTCATGTTGCGGTACTGTGCTTTAATATTAATTTTATAGGTAGACTTTGGGTATTTAGCCATCACCTTTTTTACGGTTTCTTCTAAAAACTGCCCATGTGCGGCTAGTTTTTCATCGGTAAAATCTCTGATGATAAACTGTGCTTCTGCTTCTTCTACCTGTCCGTTCATACTTACGGGGTGGATAAATCCTTCTTTTTGATGTGTAGCTTCTGGTGTGAGTGTGTCTTTTGGCAGCGAATCTAAAATTTCAGCAAGGATCTTAATGGCACTTTCCATTTTTCCTTTTGCAAAGCCCGGGTGAGTGCTTACGCCATAAATTTTAAGGGTGGCGCCATCGGCAGAAAAGGTTTCATCTTCGATTGAACCCAGCGTTTCCCCATCTATGGTATAGCCAAAATCTGCACCTAGTTTCTTTAAATCGGCTTTATCTACGCCGCGGCCTATTTCTTCATCAGGGGTAAAAAGTAGCTTTATGGTTCCGTGTTTTACATCAGGATTGCGCATTAAAAAGGCAGCCGCTTCCATAATTTCTGCTAACCCTGCTTTATTATCGGCACCTAATAAAGTTGTTCCACTTGCGGTGATAATATTGTTGCCAATCTGGTGCTTTAAGTCTTTGTGCTCAGACAGTTTTATTATAATATTGTTGTCATCTGGCAAAATTAAGTCCTTTCCTTGATAATTGTCATGAATAATCGGTTTAACATTTTCTCCACTACAATCTGGCGAGGTATCCATATG
>NZ_JBFTRT010000392.1:0-4839 GCF_056399685.1 Pedobacter sp. 01N416 | reverse complement strand
TTTCTAGCCTGGGCGATATTAATTTGTATGCAGGTTACCATCTCGTGCAAAAACTAGAAGATAATTTCAAACAACAATTGATTGCCGGAGCTGGTATAAAATTGCCAACAGGTAAAAACGATTTCAAAAATGCGGCGGGTATCCGTTATTCTTCGCTGATGCAAGCTGGGACAGGAAGTACCGATGGTTTTGTATACCTAAACTACATGGTAGGCTTAGGAAAATTTGGGGCGAGCCTAAATACCTCATACAAGGTTAATGGAACCAACAGCCGCGATGAAAGTATTGCTAACAGCACGACCAGTTTCTTAAATATTTTTTATACCCAAAGAGTTGGCAAAGATATTCAGGTTATGCCATCAGCGCAGTTTTTTTATGAATATTCTGGCGGAGAAAAATACCAGGGCCAAAAAACAGGAGAACACGTCATGAATAATCTGATGGGCGGCGCAGGTATAGATGTTTTTTATAAGAATGTGGCGCTAAATGCAGGTATTCAAAAGAATATCTGGGAAGCTGAAACCGATCACCCAATGAGTGCAGGAAAGGTTTATGTTGGAATTACTTATAATTTTTAAATCACAGCATATGAACAGATTAAATCTTACGGTATTGTACCTAGTAACTACTTTGCTTTTTTCCTGTAAAACGGAACCTGATTCGAAAGCGATACGCCAGGAAGTACTTAACATCCACGATAAATTAATGATTGATGGGGAAAAAGTAGTAAAGAACAAAATGAAATTAGACAAACTCTTGGTTTCAGATCAGATTAAACTTGCTCAGGATTCGGTACTACAAAAACAAAAAATAAACGATTTAATTATACGGTTAAATGCAGCCGATGAAAAAATGATGGATTGGATGCACTTCTTCAAAGACGATTTTAAAGGAAAAACCGAACAGGAAGATCTTGATTATTATAAATCCGAAATGGTGAAAATAAGGGCCGTTGAAGATAGTTACATCAAGGTTACCAGAGAATCAGATTCGTTGATAAACGTATATCAAGTTAAATAAAACAGTCGGGAAGTCAGATGTCAGAAGGCCGAAGATATAGATCTTAACAATTTAAGTATCTAAACCTCGGTCTTCGAACATCCGGCCCTGGACTTTAAAACAATTCAAAATGAAAAAATTAAATTTCGCAATAATCCTAATTGGATTAACAACTCTATCATTAAAATCAAATGCGACACTGGTAATCAACGGATCAAAAACAAGCCGTATCGATTCTGCAAAGAAAGCAACGGTAGATCCGGTTTGTAAAATGAAAGTAAAAGCCCAGGCAGCTAAAACTACGGTTTATAATAAGGTTAGCTATAGTTTCTGTTCGGAGAGCTGTAAACAGAAATTTGTAGCGGAGCCGACGAAATACATTAAAAAGTAATAATCGGAAGTCCAAAGACCAGAGTTGGAAGATATGGAGCCAAAATCGTTTTAAACGCCCAAACTTCGAACTTTCGGACATCTGGCCCCGGACTTTTCCAAACAATTAACGTTCTAGACAGAATACCTCGTATATTTACACTTTTAACATAAAATCATGAATAAAATTACTGCTTACATTGCAACCTGTCTGCTAGTTGTTTCCATATTTACCGCTTGTAAACAAGATAGAAAACTTCCCTTTTATGGCGAACGTCATGCCGAAACCGTTAGAGATGCAGCTGGAATAGAGAAAATTGATACCGTTTACCAAACTATTCCAAATTGGTCTTTCTTAAACCAGGATAGCATAGTAACAACGAACAAGGCAACAGATGGTAAAATCTACATTGCTGATTTTTTCTTTACTTCTTGTACCACCATCTGCCCTACCATGCACCGCAACTTAATGTCGGTTTACAATGAATTTAAAACTAATCCGGATGTGATGTTTGTATCGCACACCATCGATTTTAAATATGACAGACCACACGTTCTGAAAAAATACGCTCAAAAATTAGGTGTAGACGGACCAAAATGGCAGTTTCTTTATGGAAGTAAAGACAGCGTATATACACTGGCAGAAAAGAACTATTTAGTGGCTGTTGGCGAAGATAGTACTGCTAAAGATGGGTATATCCATCAAGGATATCTGGTTTTAATCGATAAAGACAGACGGATCCGCGGYGCTTATGATGGCACTAAAGAAGAGCAGGTAGAACAATTAAAAAAGGATATCCCGGTTTTATTGGCTGAGTACAAAAAGTAAAATTATTAGCCACGGAGACACGGATCTACACGGAATAAAAAGAATTTATCTCCAATGATTTGCTCTATAACCAAACTAGTTTTTACCACAGATATACAGGATAAACACAGATAATAACTAAATCTGTGTTTATCTTTAGTTATCTGTGGTTAATATTAACAAAACATCAATGCGCAAGTACATTATCAATTCAATCTTTTTCCTTTTCATTATAGGCATCATCTTATCTTGCCAAAACCAGGAAACAATCGATCTGCAGAATTACATGTCGAACGGAAAAGATATTTATAAAGCCAAGTGCCAGAATTGTCATGGCGAAAATGGCGAAGGATTGGGTGAGCTCGCACCTCCATTAACTGATTCGGTATTTTTAAAAACAAACAAAAACCGCTTAGCTTGTTTTATCAAAAACGGGGCAAACGAATCTTTGATCGTCCATGGAAAAGAATACAAAGAAAAAATGCCCGCTTTCCCTGAACTGGCTGATATTGACGTAGCACAGGTAATGGTTTATATCACCAATTCGTTTGGCAATAAGCAGGGATTTGTACCCTATTCGCAGGTCTCAAAGGATTTGCAGAATTGTAAATAAATAATATTTTGTATATTTAAGGTATGACAACGATAACTCTACAAGTTCCAGATAGCTTAGGCGAACATGAGCACGATACGGTGCGCTTTATCGCTGCAAAGTTGTACGAATCTGGAAAACTATCATTAGGCCAAGCAGCAGCTATGGTTGGTTTATCAAAACATACTTTTGCAGAATTACTTTCTGATTATGGCGTTTCAATACTTAACTATCCCGTTTCAGAAATGTTAAGTGATGCAGAAAAAATATGAAATAGTAATCGCTGATACCAGTTGCTTCATTCTATTAGAAAAAATTGGGGAGCTGGGCCTTTTGAAATTACTTTTTTCAGAAATTATCACAACAGATACTATTGCTTCAGAATTTGGTTCACCTTTACCTCCTTGGATCCAAATTAGAACGCCTAAAAATATTACTTTTCAAAACTCATTAGATATTGATGCTGGCGAAGCAAGTGCTATTACTTTAGCACTAGAATCAGAAAGTTCGCTTCTTATTTTAGACGATAACAAAGGCAGGAAACTGGCTAGAAGACTAAATCTCCTTTTCACGGGCACATTGGGCATAATTTTAAAAGCAAAAAATGTCGGTATTATCCCTTCAATAAAACCTATTATTCAGAAAATACAAGAAACAAATTTTAGATTTTCTAAAAAGGTGCTAGATGAAATATATGCACTCGCAAATGAATAGTATTATCACGATTGTGATAATATGGATAAAAACCCCATCTTTACGCAAAATGCAGGTTATTCTATCGCTGTCTCGGGTAAAATCGAGAGAGAGGAAAGTCCGGGCAACGCAGGGCATCTCGCTTTCTAACGGAAAGGGGTTCAGGAATGAAAACCTGAATTACGGATTAGTGCAACAGAAAATATACCGTCCTGACTTTACGTCGGGATAAGGGTGAAAACGTGCGGTAAGAGCGCACGAGCATTACAGGCGACTGTAGTGGTTTGTAAACCCCGAGAGTTGAAAGACCAAATAGGCTAACGTATGTAGGGCTGCCCGTCCGATGTTAGTGGGTAGGTCGTTAGAGATAAACGGCAACGTTTATAGTGGATAAATGATAGAAATCCTGAGCAATCAGGAAACAGAACCCGGCTTATAGACCTGCATTTTTTTATTCACTTAATAAAATACTTTTTGTTTCGTCGAGTTTGGCCACTTCTGCTTCGCCCAAAACAGGAAACTTCAGATCCAGATTTTTTAATTTATCTTCAATAATTTCACTTATTGCCAATCGGGCAAACCATTTTTTATCGGCAGGTATGATGTGCCAAGGCGATTCTACTGTGCTTGTTTCGTTAATCGCGTCCTGGTAAGCTTCCATATACTTATCCCATAAAGCCCTTTCTTTAATATCGCCCGAAGAGAATTTCCAGTTTTTAGTAGGATCATCAATACGTTCTAAAAAGCGTTGTTTTTGTTCATCTCTGCTCACATTTAAAAAAAACTTCAAAATTACCGTTCCATTGGCCGTTAAATGTTCTTCAAAATTTCTGATACTCTTATAGCGCTGTTGCCAAAAGCTTTTATTGATCTTTTTTACATCATTAAGCCCTGGGATATTTTCGCTTAAAACATATTCGGGATGCACCTTACAAACCAAAACGTTTTCATAATGCGAACGGTTATGAATACCTATCCTGCCACGTTCTGGCAAAGCTTTATAATGTCTCCACAAAAAATCATGTTCATATTCTTCTGACGTTGGCACTTTAAAAGTATAAACCTGGCATCCCTGTGGATTTAGTCCACTCATTACATGTTCGATTGCACTGTCTTTCCCTGCAGCATCCATTGCCTGAAAAATAATCAGAACGGAATGTTTTCCAGATGCATATAATTTCTCCTGTAAATGATTGAGTTCTATTTTCGAATTCACCAATGCATCTTTAGCTTTTTCTTTATTATAACCGCCAGTATAATCTGTTTTGTGATTTTTTAAAGAAAATTTCTTATTGCCTTGTACAATTAATCCTTTAAATTCGTTTTTCATAATCATGTATTTGTTTTAGATAAATCGATTCATCAATAATTTAAATAT
>NZ_JBFTRT010000391.1:0-4849 GCF_056399685.1 Pedobacter sp. 01N416 | reverse complement strand
CTTTCCGACCGGCCAATTTTACAGCGGTTGCCCACTATGCCGCGGAAGGTACTTTAACGAGATCATACTCTTTAAACAGGTTGGCTACAAACATGGGCTGGTCTATAGGGATCAGTTTTGCAGGTATAATCGCTTCTATTAATTATAGATTACTTTTTATTGTTGAAGGCGTTGTAAGTATTATTGTGGGTTTGTTGATCTTATCATTTTTACCACAGGTGAAGGGCTTTATCAAAAAAGCAAAGGAAACAGCCAATAATATGATTATTATGAAACCGTGGCAAGATGCTTTCTATGTAAAGTTTATCCTTCTCACCACAATATTTATTACCTGTGCCTTTTTAATGTTCAGGATTGTGCCCGTATTTTTTAAACAAGAATGGCATATTGATGAATTCGCCATCGGCCTTATAATCGGTATCAATGGCGCTGTTATTGCCCTTTTCGAGATGGTGATGATCAATAAAATTGAGGCAAAACGATCGCCCATATTTTTCATCATTATAGGTGCTGTTCTATTTTCGGCTGCTTATGTGATACTAAGTGTTCCAATAAGTCTTCACATTGTTATGGCGATATTAACAATTGTTGTTTTTACTGCAGGGGAGATGCTTACCTTACCTTTTATAAACACCATTGTAATCAGCAGGAGTAACGCGCACAACAGGGGACTATATGCCGCAGGCTATACCTTAAGTTGGTCCTTTGCACAACTTGCTGGTCCGTATCTGGGCTTTTTAGTAGCGGAGAATCTTGGCTATAACTGGCTTTGGTTGGGATTGGCGGGTATGCTTTTATTATGCACCTGGGGATTTAATACACTGAATAAAAAGCAGGCGAAAACTGTTTTACAAAAAAGTGAAGCGCAGCTGGAAATTGAATAAAATTTCCAGCCGAACAGTATTTATTTAACTTTCTGGGCTTTTACACCTTCATTTGTGATTTTTATAGGAAGAATGTTACCGTCTGCATCAAACTTCATTTCATCAATACAGGTAACTCGATGATTGCCATCAGTTTCGGTTAAGGGTCGGCGGTGGTAAACAATGTAATATTGTCCTTTTTTCTCGTTAATAATTACAGAGTGATGGCCTGCACCGGTAGCAATGGCCGCATCCTGCTTTAATATTTTGCCAATCCGCTTAAACGGACCAAATGGCGAATCGCCAACGGCATAAGCTACTGAATAATCGGGACCAGTCCAGCCGCCTTCGCTCCACATGAAATAATATTTACCATTTCTGATGAACATATATGGCCCTTCTACATAATTATCAGGCGTAATTTCTTTAAAAGTTGTACCATCCTCAAAAGGCAAAAAGCCAGTAAAATCTTTATTCAACTTTGCAATATTGCAGTGTTTCCAGCCACCATAAATTAAATAATACTGACCATCTTTATCTTTAAACACAAACTGATCAATAGGTTGAGCGCCATTATAAAACTTATCCACTAAAGGTTTCCCTAAATGGTCTTTATACGGTCCCTCTGGTTTATCGGCAACGGCTACACCAATTCCACCAATTTCTTTATCGCTTTGAATATCATTGGCACCAAAAAACAGGTAATACTTTTTGTCTTTTTGAACAATTGCCGGTGCCCACATGGCTTTGTTGGCCCATTTTACAGCAGCAGTATCTAAAATATGCGGGTGTTTTTTCCATTTCACCAAGTCGTCTGATGAAAAGGCATCTAAAAAAACCTGTTCTTTATACCTGGCCGAATAAGTGGGATAAACCCAATACTTATTGTTAAAAATAGCAGCATCAGGGTCTGCATACCAGCCTTGAAATATTGGATTTCCAGACTGGTTAATCGTTTTAGTATCTTGAGCTAAAGAAGTAAGTCCAGATAAAAGTAAAAGAGATGAGAATAGATATTTCATGGCAGCAATTTAGAAAAAAATAGCTATTAAAAAAATTAAGGGTATTCTATTCCAGCCACAAAGAATGGAAAGTAAAAGTTCAAAGATGTCATCCTGAGGGGGTAATTTATGTTGTAAAAATCAATATGAGTGACCTACAATTGATTTCTTTTGCCCTAAGGCGCGGTCTTGCCTCGGCTCGCCGCCGCCGAAGGGCTCTTTCTTTTTGGCATCAAAAAGAAACAAAAAATGCCGGCTGAAAATTTTTCTTTTGAAGGCAGTTGTGCGGCCAGAACAGTGCAGCCCGAAAAATTTGTTAGGCCGGATTTAAGTAGAACGGGGATGCCGTGCTATGGCCCAGTTGGATGGAAACATATAATCGACATAAACCATTCATATTTAAATAATTACAAAATAACATCAATGGTAGCCTATTGAAGGACATATGTTTTTTATTTCGACTAATAAAGGTCTTCGACTCCGCTTAGACTGACAATAGAAGTTAAATTTATTTAGTTGTTTTGGAAAGCAAAACCCCAAGCCAGTTGGTTAAACCGGTCCTGCCCTTCGTTTCAAATCCTCGGCCTCATGCTTCGGCCTGTGGATTTTACACTACGGTCAGGTTTAGGTTGCAGGGCTACCATTGCTATTCAGGGCTGCAGGATGCATAAATCCTCCTAGCAATAACAAGCGTTTCCAAAAAGAACTGCACTTTATCCAATAAACCCGACAAAGCTAAATAGCCCGGAATGGAGCGCAGCGAAATGAGGACTATAAGCGATGGCGGGGCTACAGCACCTATGAAATACAGGATGCTCATTTTCATAATAAATCCCCACTCAATAAATTAGACAGGTCTTCGACTCCGCTCAGACTGACAATAAAAGTTAAATTTATTTAGTTGTTTTGGAAAGCAAAACCCCAAGCCAGTTGGTTAAACCGGTCCTGCCCTTCGTTTCAAATCCTCGGCCTCATGCTTCGGCCTGTGGGTTTTACACTACGGTCAGGTTTAGATTGCAGGGTCCGTAATACTATTTAAAGCTGCAAAATGCATTATTAGCGCCATTGCATGAACAGGTTTTGCTTTGGAGAACAGCCCGTTGTAAAATAAACCCGACAAAGCTAAATAGCCCGGAATGGAGCGCAGCGAAATGAGGACTATAAGCGATGGCGGGAAACAGCACCTATGAAAAACAGAACGCTCATTTTCAAAAAAAATCGTCACCTCGACTGAAGTTTAGCGAAATGGAGAGATCTGCTGAAAATAGATTTCTCGACTGCGCTGCACTCCGCTCGAAATGACGATCTGTTACGTCAGAACGGATAATTAAATCAAGCTTATTTGCTCAGTTCTGCGAAATATTTATGGAATAACGGCAAAGTCTCTATTCCTTTATAATAATTGTAGATATCATATTTCTCGTTTGGCGAGTGTAAAGCATCACTATCTAAACCGAAGCCAAAAAGCACCGATTTAATACCCAATGCATCTTCAAACAAGGCCACAATAGGAATACTGCCTCCGCCTCGTGTTGGAATAGCCTTTTTACCAAAACTATCTTCAATTGCTTTTTCGGCTGCCTGGTAAGCAATACTATCAGTTGGGGTCACCACTGGTTCGCCGCCGTGATGAGGTGTAACCTTTACCTTTACATTTTTAGGCGCAATGCTTTCGAAATGTTTGGTAAAAATCTCGGCAATTTCTTCTGAGCTCTGGTGTGGAACCAAACGCATAGAAATTTTTGCATTGGCTTTACTTGGCAATACGGTTTTTGCACCTTCACCAATATAACCGCTCCAAATTCCGTTTACTTCTAAAGTTGGACGGGTACCTGTACGCTCTAAAGTTGAATAACCTTTCTCGCCCCAAACTTCTCCGATATCTAAATCCTTTTTGTATTCTGCTTCGTCGTAAGGTGCAGAATTTAATGCTTTTTTCTCCTCATCTGTTAAATCAAGTACTTTATCATAAAAAGCAGGGATAGTGATGTGGTTATTTTCATCGTGTAATGAAGCGATCATTTTACAAAGGATGGTAGCTGGATTAGCCACTGCCCCACCATAAACTCCAGAGTGTAAATCGCGGTTCGGACCAACTACTTCAACTTCCATGTAAGCTAAACCGCGTAAACCGGTTTCGATTGATGGATGTTCCATACTAATCATCGAAGTATCAGAAATTAAGACTACATCGGCTTTTAAACGCTCGGCATTCGCTTTTACAAAAATACCCAGATTTGCAGAACCTACCTCTTCTTCACCTTCGATCATAAATTTAACGTTGCAGGCCAAAGTATTGGTTTGCATCATTAATTCGAATGCTTTTACGTGCATATAAAACTGTCCTTTATCATCGCAAGCGCCGCGGGCATAAATTTTACCATCGCGTACTGTAGGCTCAAAAGGTGGTGTATGCCAAAGTTCTAATGGATCTGCCGGTTGAACATCGTAATGACCATATATTAAAACAGTGGGTAAAGAAGCATCTATAATTTTTTCGCCATAAACAATAGGATATCCTGCGGTTGGGCAAATTTCTACCTGATCTGCACCTGCATCTTTTAATTTCTGAGCAACATAATCAGCTGTTTTTAAAACATCGCCTTTGTATTTCGGATCAGCACTTACCGATGGAAAACGCAATAACTCAAACAACTCATCTAAAAAACGTTGTTTGTGCGTTTCTACATAATTTTTAATCTCTTGCATAACAAAATGAATTTGGACAAATATAGGCTTTACCAAATAAAAAGGCACTTAAGCGGTTAATAAATTATCCCCATAGCGGGGTAAAATTTTGCTTATAGCCACACGGTTAATGGGTTTAATTATTTTTTTTAAGATCCAAAATCAGGGTTCTATTTTTTAAACTTAAAACGCGTCTTTTAACAAATACAAAAAAATGATT
The DNA here is from genome assembly GCF_056399685.1 of Pedobacter sp. 01N416. Lineage (NCBI taxonomy): Bacteria > Pseudomonadati > Bacteroidota > Sphingobacteriia > Sphingobacteriales > Sphingobacteriaceae > Pedobacter > Pedobacter sp. 01N416. The sequence goes on along the minus strand of NZ_JBFTRT010000391.1, from coordinate 77 downwards.
TAATGTTTGTAAAAAAATATAGCACAGCATTAATTATATCTACTTTTTTGTAAATTGCGCCAATAACAGATATCCTT
>NZ_JBFTRT010000390.1:0-6052 GCF_056399685.1 Pedobacter sp. 01N416 | reverse complement strand
AATCTGATTTTGCCCAAGCGCATTTCGAGTGTAAGACCAAAAAAAATAAGGCCAATCATATTTGTAGTTATATGGATGATGCCTCCATGTAAGAAGGTATTGGTGGTTAATCTCCACCATTGTCCGTTTTTTACAAATGGGCCAAAATCTGCACCCCAGGTTAACAGGTCGGTCGCGGCAAAATTCATGAAACCGAGACCACTAAACATCATTGTTAAAAAGAGTGCAATGTTTATGAAAACTAGAATAGGCGTTATATAAAAGCCATTTTTTGGTTTTAAGAAACGTAGGAATTCAATTAAGTCATCATTTTTTATGGGTGTCCCGCTTTCAAATTTTTTGAGGGCAGGGCGATCAATTTTGGGTATCAGCACCATGATCAGCCAAATAACTGATGAAATACCAAAAGATATAAAGATCCAGTCTGATTCATTACCCAATCGATCTTCAAAAGGTTCTTTTTGGGCAATGAGTATTGGTGCAGTACTCCGGTCATATTTAATACAATGCAATATTGCATCTTTGTAACCATCTTTATCGCTATTGTTTCCAATTTGCTCCAGATATCTGAACTCGTCGAAGTTATTGTGCGCCACATCATATTGACTGATGGATAGTAATGTTTCGTAGTTTTCTTGTTTTTCTTTTGGCGTGAGCCTGTTGCTGATGTTTTTAGAATATTTGACGCCCAGGAATGCCTTACACCGGTCGCTTTCTGCATCTGTATCGATAATCGGGAGGACAACGAAAACATAAATGCCGAAATTCTCATTGTTTCTTCCACCAACTTCAACAAAGGTATTTACGCCGATATTAATTTTGTCGACACTAAATTTTTTCAGCGTATAATACTTCGATGGCTTGTGCTGATCGATTTCATTTATGCTAAATAATTGGGTGAGTTTTCCTGTAGCTTTTGGAAGGTAATTTTGTGCGATTATGTTTGGAATAGATAAGGCAATTAAAATGATTATGAAATAAAAATCAGGTAGCTTGTCCCTATTCGACTTTAGATTTAAAATACGGATTCTTCGTCTAAAAAAGAGCAAAGTTACAAGCAACGATACTACAGCTGGTCCTGCAAATTGAATTATAGTATCATTGAGAGAGAAAAGTTCTAGTTTGATTACGAGTAGCCAATGTAGAAAAGTATAGCCTACACATATTGATATAGAAATTAGCAGGAATGGGATAATTGTTAAGTAGCTTTTAGCAGCATCATCTGCTTTTTGGTTATACTTAATGTCTTTATCAAACAGATCAATTCTCAGGTTTTTATAAAGCACTATCGCATTTTCTAACGCAGTAATTAAAGATGTTTTATTGTATTCGGCAACAGTACCTTTAAGTAAGCTAAAATCTTCGGCAGGAAGCTGCGATTCTACTTTACGCACACCTCGTGGTAGGTTGTTGTTTTTGATGTGCAGTAGAGGGCCAAACACGATCATTCTTAAAAAGCCGAAGAAATCTAGCGCTTCCAGATACTCACCTCTGCCGATTTTTAAGAGGGCATAATGCATCCAGGTCCAAAAGCGGTCTTCAATCCATTGGTAATCTGGTGAAGGGAATTTAGCTTCAGTTTGATCAAGAACTTGCTGTAATTGATTGTCTCTGTCGATTAATAGCATAGGGTTTTCTACTCTTGAAGCAAATTCATCAAGGGTTAAAAACTTAATGTCAACATGTAACAATGGCTTGTCGTAAAGGCAGATCAATACGCGGGGTTCGCCAACATGCTCTCCTGTAAATGCAGAAATTAAATCGCCAAGAAGGCTGGCATATTGCAGCATTTTTGATTTATCTGTTGATAGTTTTTCTTTGGTAACCAAAATGAGGTCGAGGTCTGAAAATTCGTCGATTTCGTTGCTGAGCCAGGAGCCGCCCACGGCTAAACCGATAACAGATCCATCGCTTTTTAATATTTTGGTTGCGTTTTGGGCAAAGAGTTGTTGTATCATGAGTAATTTCATCTATGTATTGTATTTTCTTAATAGATTGCTTTGTCGGCTGAAAAAGTCTCCTTGCAATGACGATCTAGTGTCGTAAATCACTTTGTGCTGGACGCCCAATGCTTGGCTTCTGTTTCTAATGACAATAAATTATACATCCAATAACCTTCGGTGGTAATTGATCTGCCCTAAATGATAGGCTAAATGCGTGGTAAGGTGAACCAGGAAGAATTCGGTTGATGTTTTCTCCTGAAATACCAATGTTGGGTATTCGCTATTGAGCTGTTCTTCGGTTATTTTATCCAGCGTTTCGTTAATCACGGATAGGGTTGCTTCGATCATGTTGATAAGCTTCTGCTTAGGGATGTCTTTTAACGAAAACTCCAATTCGCGGTTTCGGATGTAATTACTGCCGCCCAAGGTTGCGCCAATGTAGGTGTTGAGGTTTCCGATTAAATGCAGGCAAAGGTTCCCTGCTGAGTTTGCAATCTCCTTATCTATAACCCATAGGTTTGATTCATTTTTGTATGATTCGATTTCGGATTTCAGTTTGTTAAGATCGCGACTGAAAAGGGATTTTAAGGTTTGGGTAAGCATATGCGAATTCTTAAGGGATTATTTGAAATGTTGTTAGGGGAATAAATGTTTAAAGCCGACACGGGATTTTGTGTTGAAGGAATGATTGTCGTTAATCTGGCGTTACATTTACCACAACTCTGTCCGGGCCTACAAGCGAAAGTTGCTTTACACATTTCCATTTTGAGCCAGTTTTTAATCCTTCAAGTGTGTTTCCGTCAACTATAATATCGCCAAACTCATAAGCATAACAAGCATATGTCCATAACAGATTAGCCACTTCATTTTCGTTAGCTGCTGAGAACCGGATTTGAAAATCAGGTAATCCAATGGAGTGAAGACCAACTGTATCCATTAACAATTCTTTGTGATCGGCATTGTTGCTAATGTTGTAAAGCCTTACATTGCAAATTGCATTTAACATCTGTATTTTATCCGTCTCCCAAATGCTTACCATGTGGGGGGGATTTAAGATTTTTTGTGCTGGTGATGAATAAACTGCATTTGGTTGCGTTGCCTTGATCACTGCCACCAGAAAATCCATAAATATATTTAAGCGTTCTTTATAGGGTAATGTTCTCGACATTAAATCAGTTACCAATATTTCATAAGTGCAGTTTTTAGCAATCTGATTGGCTTCTTGCCAATGCCAGTTTTGTTGAAAAGCAGCATCTGGAAGTTCTACCTCAGATTTGCCCTGATCAGGTATCATTATCGTGCACTGTGCCGGAATTGTTGCATCAGCAARTTGAATGGGATGATTGGGGAATAAAAAAATAAAGGTGTTTTCTGAGAAGGAATGTTCAACATTTGCAAAGTGTTTTTTCACCTCCGCTAATACCTGATTGCTATCGAAGTTAGGTTTGTCAAGGAATAAAAGTTTAGCGGTAAGCAGTTCAGGGAAATTCTCCAATGGATCATTTTCTGCTATCTGTTCATTTTCTTCTACAATGTTTTTCTTTTTAAATACGTTGAATAAACCCATTATACATTATGTTTTTGATGGCTAGTATTGTGATTATAGCCTGGTTTAAATATACAAATGAATACTGCCCAATACCACATTAAATTATAATTTCTTTAACTAACGGTTAGATTTCCTTTGCAGACCTGAGTGCCTAAAGCCGATAAAATGGAGCCCAGAGTTCCGATTTTTCACCGGGGCAAGAACTTGAAGTAATAGCGGGACTAACACTTAATAGTAGCAATAATCTGCTTTTCAAATAAAAATAAAAGGATGTTAAAGCACATTGTCCGACCAAAGATCTTTTACAGAAAAGATGAGGCTGTATCATAAGTTGTGATTCCATTCCAACCTGTCACGTTGAGCTTGTCGAAACGCTTTGAGGGCATTAAACAGGTCCTTCGACAAGCTCTCCACAGGAGTCCTTTGGACAGGAGACAATTCTATATTTATGATACAACCTCATGACGATCGCGTTGGGAATAGCGCTAAAAATTAATCTTTTACCAAAAAAAACACCTACAATTTCTTACAGGTGTTTCTCTATTAAAAAGTTTTAATTTATACTTTTCTTACCCCACCTGAGCCAACAATAGTTTTATCAACACTTGGATTGCCAGAGTAATTTACGCTTCCTGATCCGCTGATTACCGCTCTAATACTTTCGCTTACGGCGATATTTACGGTTCCTGAACCACTGATGGTACTGGTTAAAGTTTTTGTAGAAAAAGATTTACCGGCAAAGGTGCCTGAGCTGCTGATTACTACTTTTGCATGATCTGCACCGCCTGTAATGTTTATTGCACCAGAACCGCTAATCACACCACTATAGTTGTCTACATCAGCGATTGCTTTAATGCTTCCCGAACCGCTTACAGTTGTAGTTAGACTACCTGTGCTGATTTTTCCATTAACACTTAAGTTGCCATCACCRCTTACGGTTAAGCTGGCCAACTCTTTTGCCGTTACGTAAGCTGTGATTTTTTTGCCTTCATATTTTCTAGTCCAGCTAGTAATACTGGTTTGCGGGCGGATAACCAAAACGTTGCCTTTTACTTCGGTAACAATTGAGGCCAATGCATCAGCATCGCCTTCTAAACGACAGCTTTCGCTATTGCCCAAAGTTACAATTACGTTTATTGGGCCTGCTGCAGCAACTCCGTTGAAGTTTTTCACATCTCTGTCGTCGCCATTATTTTTTGAAGTGTTGATGCTGATCTGATTTTTAGCAATTACATTAATACTAGAGGTTAATGTTAAGGATGCCAATAATATTGCAAATACTTTTTTCATGGTAATGGATTTTATTTTTTAGATGAATAATGAGCTTTTCTTATAAGACGGTTGTTTTTAAGAAAAGTTGCACAAGTTGAAAATTATCTTTGGTGGCCGACTTACGAAGTTAGCTGAGCTATCGGGCCAGGGAAACTTCGTAAGTCTGGACGAGGATTAACCTTTTTTGAGGTTAATATAAAACAACGGATCGTGTTTAAAGTTATCTGCATTTATGCTGGCATCTACCTTAATGGTTTTCCAATCGTTTGTAGGTTTAATCAAGGTATATGCACCTGTTTTTAATGTTACACGGACAGGCATATCAAAACCTTTAACATCGGTTATCCAGCGATAAGATAAAGTGCCATTGTTGATTTTATATGCTAAAAGTGGGATTTTGGTAAAACGTAAATACTGATCGAAAACTTTATCCAGTTTAAGCCCGCTTTGTTTGGCTATGTAATTTTCAATCTGAGCAGTGGTTACCGTTTGATGGTAAAATGTTTTGCTTAGCCCGCGAAGAATCTGTCTGAATTTTTCATCGTTATTAATTAACTGGCGAATGGTACTAATCAAATTTGCACCTTTTGGATACATGTCGCCCGAGCCTTCTTTATTTACACCGTAAGGACCAATAACTGGAACATCATTACGGATGATTTTTTGTAATCCGATTACATATTCATCAGCAGCTGCTTTGTTCTCGGTACATTCGGTAAACAATACCTCAGAATAATTGGTGAAACCTTCGTGAATCCACATATCGGCGATATCTTTTGAGGTGATGTTATTGCCGAACCATTCGTGGCCGCTCTCGTGGATGGTGATGAAATCCCACTTTAAGCCATGGCCGGTACCGCTTAAATCTTTGCCTAAATAACCTGGTTTAAACTGATTGCCATAAGCTACTGCGCTTTGGTGTTCCATCCCTAAATGTGGTGCCTGAACCAGTTTGTAACCGTCTTTGTACCATGGGTAAGGACCAAACCAGTATTCGAAACATTTTAGCATGGGTTTAACATCGGCATCCCAATGTGGGCGGGCTTTGGCGCTATCGGTTTGCAGCGCCCAGTAATCGATGCTGAGTTTTCCGTTTTCACCATTGTAACTGTCTTGCCAGTGGGCATATTTGCCAATGTAAAAGGTTACATCATAGTTGTTGATGGGATTAGCGACAAACCAATTGTATTGTTTGTAACCATCCGGTTTATCTACAGTATTTCTCAGCCTTCCATTAGATATTTCCTGCAAAGTTTTAAGAACACTAATGCTGATTAACATACTATCT
>NZ_JBFTRT010000389.1:0-4870 GCF_056399685.1 Pedobacter sp. 01N416 | reverse complement strand
GCTTTAGTCTTTCAGCTTTTACCTTTCTTAAAAATCTGAATAGTCTGTCGGGTAAACAAATTTAGTGTCGTTTTTAGAAACATTGTGCTGATACTCTGGCATTGCAGAAAGCTTTTTCCAATATTCATCTGCCGAGAAAGACTTCCAGTGTGCATCTCTATCTACCTTATTTTCGAAAGTAGTTAAATACATTAGATTAGGCATTCGGCTACCAGCGACTACTTCTCCATAAAATACTGCATTGAAATTAAGTCTTTTAAACAACCCGATTTCACCGCCCTTATTAAACATTTCAACTTTATTCTGAAAATACTTCTCCGTAGGTGCCTCGTAACTTCTTAATTCGTACACCCTTTCTTTCATCGGCGATTTTAGATTAGGCAGCATAAAATGAGGAGCATCCTCAAAAGCCTTTAAAACAATAGATTCTAATCGCTCGTAAGGAGTCTCGGTATAAGTTGCATCAAGGTAGGTTTTACCATCAATAGCATATTGTTTATCTTTTGCTAACTTTTCATCCAGTTCCAGAACGCCATTGAACGATTTCAAAGGAATAAATACATAAATAAGCTTTTCTACAACCACAGCCTGATCGCCTATAATGGGTTTAAACACGCCTACTTTTGTAATTCCATTACGGTGTAATGCGGGTAAATATGCATTTTGAAGATAATCATCCACTGTTTTTTCTTGTGCATCGGTTTTCAAGTGGTAAATTTTGATCTGATAGAAATCCATCTTCGATGCATTGCCCGCAAACGCACTGAACAGTAGAACAAGTAAAAACAGACTGGATATTTTAATTTTTTGCAACATGTTTAAAGGATGATTAGATAATGTAGCAAAATAACAATTATTTTTAATGATCGAATGAGAGAAAGATTGTGTTATTAAATTTTGAATGAGCAAATGGCCAACAAAAAAGTAGCTAATCACTTATCAACCAACGACTATTGAACCAAAAAATTCGGGTTTGGTGGTTCGGCATGCAATAAATGTTTTACAAAGAAGTCGCGTTTACGCCTCCGTCCGTAAATACCACCATCGCTATGGCCCATACCCGGAATGCTTAATATATCAAAGTCTTTATTTGCTTTGATCAATGCATCAGCAAGTCGGTAGGTAGATTCTGGGGGTACATTTTCATCCGCTTCACCAACAATTAAAAATAAATTACCCTGTAATTTTGGTGCATTGGTAATGTTAGATTGTTCTCCATAGTGCGGCCCTACGGGATAGCCCATCCATTGTTCGTTCCACCATTGTTTATCGATGCGGTTATCGTGACAACCACAGGCAGAAACCGCAGCTTTATAAAACTCGGGATGAAATAACAGTGCACCAGTTGAGCTTTGCCCACCCGCCGAAGTGCCATAAATCCCCACTCTTGAAATATCAGCATTTGGATATTTCACCGCCATGGCTTTCATCCACAATATCCGGTCAGGGAAACCTGCATCTGCTATATTTTTCCAGCATACATCATGAAAAGCCTTAGACCGGTTGGCGGTACCCATTCCATCAATCTGTACTACGATAAAGCCTAATTCGGCAATGCTCTGCATTTCACTGGCAGGTAAGAAACTTTTGGGCACAAAACTATCATGAGGACCTGCGTAAATATTTTCGATAACAGGATAAGTTTTGTTCGGATCCATTTTTGAAGGGAAGCAAACAATGCCCCAAATATCGGTTATGCCATCTCTTCCTTTAGTCACAAAAACTTCGGGCAGTTTAACTCCTGTAGCTAAATAAATAGCCGTTTGGCCATGTTCTATTTCGCTTATTTTTTTGGTACTCGCAGCTAACCTTAACTCGCTAACAGGCGGTACATTTACCTGAGAGTAAGTATCGATATAATATTTGCGGTCAGGAGAAAAACTGAGGATATGATTACCTTTTTCGGGCGTAAGATTCACCAGTCCCTTTCCATCGAACCCAATCCTATAATAATGGATAAAATAAGGATCTTCACCAGCATCCATTCCATTTGCCCGGAACCAAATCTGGCGTTTAACCACATCTACACTATCGATATCCCTAACTACCCAATTGCCTTTGGTAACCAGCGTCTGTTTTCCTGTTATGCCATTAACCAGATAAAGGTGTTGCCATCCATCCTGCTCACTGGTCCACAATATTTCATTTGTTTTAGGTAAGTAATGGGTATAAATTCGCCGCTCATAAATGAAGGTTTTTGTTTTTTCGTCGATAATGTTTTTGGTTTTTCCGGTTAAGACATCTACTTCAATTACCCTAAAACGTTGATGACCGCGATCTACTTTCTCATAGGTATAATACCTGCTGTTATTATTGCGCCAATGCAATTCTGGTGCACCAAAGAAATCTATCGGTTCTGCATCTACTTTAATGGCAGTTTTAGCTGTTACATTAAAAACATAGGGCTGATAAGCGGTAAAATCGTCACCAGGCTGTGCATACTCTCTCGATTTTAATTCACCACRGGTAGTGCCAGGAACCGAACTTAATACATAATGTACTTTTTTAGTCTCTTTCGGATCGATTTTATAGGCAACAATATTTTTTCCATCGGGCGACCATGCAAATTCGCCATATGGTTTATCGGCACTACCATCGGTACTCAATTGGCTTTCTGCTTTGGTAGCTAGATCAAGCACGAATAAGTTGCCACCACGGATCAGGATTTCGCTTTTGCCGTCAGGCGATTTTCTGGATTCACGGTTCCGTTGCCAGCGCGATCTGCTTTGCTGCAAAGGTCTTTTGGCATTGTAACGATAAATTGTTGTGTCTTTCGTGTCCGCTAAACTGTAATCGCTCAAGTTTAATTCATACCATTTATCCTGTATTTTTAGTTTTGCTGTATTACCCTGATCGGCGAAATACAATTCAGCAAACTGAAGTTTTAATGGATTCTGCTTTTTACCCGTTATCTTTTCTATATTTTCAGCCAGTTTATTGTTATCAAATGCCGCGCTACGTTTACCTGTTGCAGCATCTACATAATAATATTCCCATGTTCTGTTAGGAAGGTTCTTTTTATACCAAAATGCACTTCCGTCTTTTTTCCAAAAGGGAATAAGATCATTATTGGTTGGGATATTGCGTAATGCGGTATCCAGCTTAGTAGATAATTGGTAAGCATTTGCCATTTCAGCAGCACTTGGTGCATAAGGATGCAAACCCGCTTGCTGTGCCAGTAGCTGAGAGGAAACAAAACTTAATAAGATGATCGCTATTGCTTTTTTAGCGCTTGGATAAGTGGTCATTACAGATTTTTTGTGGTAAATATAATGCTACGGTTTTTCTGATTTCCTTTAGATTTTGATGAATAACATCAATATTTTAACCGTTCACATCAACCGCTTCTTTTGCTTTCGAATCCTGGCGGGCAATACTTCCTTTAATCAGGTAATAAACCGGTATACCAATTAAAGTGATGATTAATCCAGGCCAGGTAAATTTAGGTTTAAAAATAATCAGCAATACACAAAAAGCCAGCCCCATTATCATATAGATGATTGGCAGCACAGGGTAGCCAAAAGCTTTGTATGGCCGCTCGGCATCAGGTCGCTTTTTACGGAGGATAAAAATTCCGAAAATGGTGAGCATATAAAACATCACCACTACAAACGAAATCATATCCAACAGATCGCCATATTTTCCGCTGATACACCATAAACAAGCAAAAATACACTGAATCCATAGCCCAAAACCAGGAACTGCATTTTTGTTGAGTGTACCTACTTTTTTAAAGAAAAGCCCGTCTTTGGCCATTGAGTAATATACCCTGGCACCAGCCATAATTAAACCGTTATTGCAACCGAAAGTTGAAACCATAATCATTAATGCAATAATGATGGTACCGGCTGTACCGAAGATATGATTGGCAGCAGAAACTGCAACCCGATCTTTATCAGCATAGGCGATATCATGTAATGAAAGTACCCCGGTATACATCACATTCGTAAGGATATAGAGTACTGTTACGATAATCGTACCTAAAGCTAAACTCAAGCCAATATTACGTGCAGGGTTTTTAATTTCACCCGCAATAAAGGTAACGTTGTGCCAGGAGTCGCTACTAAATATAGAACCCACCATCGCCGCCGCAATGGCACCGAAAGCCGCCAAAGTGGTGTAAGAGCCGATATTTCCATCGGCAGATAGCGGTCCTAAAACCCACATATTTTCCCAGTTGGTTTTCCAGATTCCTTTATCTAAAAAGAAAAGTCCAAATGCGATAAGACCAAACAGACTTAGCAATTTAGCCACTGTAAAGGTGGTTTGGATCACTTTACCGCCATTTACCCCCCTATTGTTAATATAGGTGAGTAATATAATCACCCCAATGGCCAATAGTTGAGCGGGCGAGATGGTAAAGAAACCTAAATCGATGGCTACTAAATCTTCACTTAGTGCAGGCACGAGATATGCGGTAAACTTGGCAAATGCCACGCCTACTGCGGCAATAGTTGCCGTTTGGATTACCGTAAAAAAACTCCAGCCATATAAAAAACTGATCAGCGGATTATATGCTTCCTTCAAATAAATATATTGTCCGCCCGCCTTTGGGAACATGGCACTTAATTCGCCATAACTCAAAGCAGCGGTAAGTGTCATAAAGCCTGTAATTAACCAAACCACTAACAACCAACCAGAACTGCCTACATTCCGGGTAATATCGGCACTTACAATAAAAATACCTGAGCCGATCATACTTCCGGCTACAAGCATTGTTGCATCCATCAATTTAAGTGAGGGTTTAAATTGTGTGGTTTCTTTTTCAATCATGTTTTTTGTTGCTTGGTGGTTCAAATGGTTTGGTGAGTTTATTTATTTAAGCTGGCCGTAAAAATGCCATGAGGTAGTGAAATCGCGGGTTAGGGGC
>NZ_JBFTRT010000388.1:0-4881 GCF_056399685.1 Pedobacter sp. 01N416 | reverse complement strand
TTGCCATACCCCATCAATGATGTACCCAAGCTGCTTTTTTGAGATACCGATTCCCTGTTATGGGAAGAATTGAGTGCATGCGCCAGTTCATGTGCCGTTCCACCGATCCACATTGTAAACGGGTCAGTTCCAATATTGGCAATGTTCAGACCTGCATAATCCAAGGCATAGCAGTATTTTCCAACCCCATAAAATGGATTTCCTCCAGCAGGCTCTCCATTTGCATTTGTTGAGAAAGGTGGTAACAGTATAAGCACATGCTGGCTTTGTTTTAGGCCCGGATTGGTTGCATAGAAATTATTCACTTCTGTAACTCCAGTACCAGCATTGAAATTTATTTTAGATTGTGCACTTCTGATTACACTGATTTGGACCAATTGAGTAACCGAATCTTTAACAAGGCCAAAGGTTTTTGGCCCATATCCATTTCTATCCAATTCCTGAGCATAGTAATTCTGGATCCATGTTAGCACCCCATCAATTCTTGATCTAAAATTTGCAACAGTGTCAAGATCCGTCGGAATCAGATAGGCAACAGTAAGATTGCGGGTGTGTGATAACACTGGATTCGCTACGGTCATCTGTGGTTTAGACTTGTAGGTGTTTCCCGTTTCTGCAACAGGTATCTCTGTTCTTTTACATGAGGACGTAAAGAGGACTGCAGTTGCCGCAAGGGCAATCAATAATTGTTTTTTTTTCATTTTATTTATGGTTTAGGTTGAATGCTACTGTCATCTATTATAACTTAATTACTTTTACAACCTTTCTTTGTGTGCCCTGTTTTATTTCTATCAAATACATCCCTGGAACAAGTTCATCTCCAAAATTTAGCTGGTCATGAGCATCTGTTTTAGCTTCTTTAACCAATTGTTGGGCTATATTAAATATTCTATAATATACTATTTCTTTACTAGGGCTTTCTACATGCACTTTAAATGCACTGGTACTCGGATTTGGCCAGGCCTTAACTTTTAATGTTTCGGAAGGCAAAATGACGGTATTTATATCCTCGTTTGAGAATACTTCTTCCGTGTTTTGTATGTTGTTGTTTGGCTCCTGATTCAATAAGAGTTCCGGTCTGTTGCTTGCAGCTTCTCGCGAATTAAAGCTTACATTGTTGGCCGAGCTTGTGGTTCCCTGATTGATTAACCTGAAAGAAATGATTTTGTTGTTCGCTGCCAATTGGCTGTTGATGTAGGCAGTTACGTCTAGGTCGTACCATCGACCATTTAAATTACTGACGGTATAATTCCCGATCAATGTGCCGGCCTCAGCTGGTTGGTTATTCCAAGTAATTGTACTTTCAGTCCAGGTTGTATTGGAAAGTCCATATACAGATACTACMCTGGTTGGATCTGCGCCAACACTGGAAACATAAACCCGCAATTTCGCACTTTCGACGCTGGATTGTGTAAACGAAGTATAATCAAATCGCAAATACGACTGCCTAAAAAATGATGATCCATCTTTTTTCACTTCCAAAGTTGTTGCCGCCCCATATTTTGTATTTGCCAATGAACCATCTCGTACAAATGCGTCCGCTACCGGATTAACAACTAAAGCTTGTGGAGTATTTATGGTAATATTAACCGCACCCGATACAGTTATCCCTCCACTGTTGTCGGTCGCTTTTGCGGTAAGCGCATAAGTTCCTGCAGCAGGGTTATTCCAGGTGAAGCTATAAGGTGCAGTGGTTGACTGGCCTAATAAAGTGCTGCCCTGATAAAACTCTACTTTAGCAACCGTACCATCCGCATCCGTAGCGCTAGCATTAATAGTAACATTCGTACCTGCTGTGTATACATTATTGTTTGCCGGTGAACTGATGGCTACCGTTGGCAAGGTATTGATAGTAACCTTAACGGTGTCTGACATTRTTGTTCCTCCGTTATTATCCGTTGCTTTAGCGATAAGGCTGTAATTTCCTGCTGTAGGATTATTCCAGTTAAAGCTGTAAGGCGCTGTGGTAGACTGACCTAATAAAGTGCTGCCCTGATAAAACTCTACTTTRCTAATTGTTCCGTCCGCATCCGTAGCGCTGGCATTAATAGTAACATTTGCACCTGCTGTAAATACAGTATTGTTTGCTGGTGAACTGATGGCTACCGTTGGCAAGGTATTGATAGTAACCTTAACGGTGTCTGACATTGTTGTTCCTCCGTTATTATCCGTTGCTTTAGCGATAAGGCTGTAATTTCCTGCTGTAGGATTATTCCAGTTAAAGCTGTAAGGCGCTGTGGTTGACTGACCTAAAAGTGTGCTGCCCTGATAAAATTCTACCTTAGCAACCGTTCCATCGGTATCRGCAGCATTGGCATYAATARCAACATCGCTACCAACTGTAACTACTGCATTGCTAACAGGCGAAGTAATCGATACCGTTGGCAACGAGTTGGCAACGTCTACAGCCGGATAAACCAGTTTTCTTGAACCATCATATCCGATAGCATAAACACTTGTAGAACCGGCACCATATTGAACCGTTGTGGTTGCGTTTGCAGTTGTGCCATCGCCTGCGGCATAAATAGCCACATCGGTAAGTGCCTTTTGGTTATAGGTCTCAAAAGCTACTGCACCAGTCCATTTCGTATTGTCGATCGTTAACGTACCTGCATTAACGGTTACACCGACCGTTGCAACTGCGGTTGCCGCCAATGGGATACGGTTTTTATAGGTATCTACAGTATTTGCCGAAATGTAATTCAATACCGGGGATACCGGTTTTGGATATTTGGCTTTCATTGCAGTACTTAAAGCATCTATCTGCGCCTGGGTAATTGTTAAACGGCGTATTGTGCCATAATCGCTAATATCCGCATCAATTGGCAGCAGATAACCTCCTTTTATGAAAAAATCAGTCAGGTCTTCATGAACGGCATCGCTGGCAGCGGTTACAAAATTAATGATCAATTGTCCGTCATTTACACCAACCTGACTGGTTGTACGCATTTTCTCCAGCACATCACCATACCAGAAAGCCACATCTGGTAGCCCAGCCGGAGCTGCTGTACCAGATAATCGCTGCTGCATGGTAGGCAGGTCTTTACACGCCCCGGCAGCCTGATAATACAGTTCCAATTGCCAGAAAGGCACTAGCGGAATATAGGCATCTATTGCATTCCCAGGTGTCTGGATGTGTTTTTTCTGTATTAAACTATAATCTAATAACAGACTGAATCTACCACCGATTACACTTGGACCTCCTACCTTAGTTTTCTCGGCCTGTTTTTCCATCTTTGAAGAATTCGGATACCTGCTGCCATAGATATACATGATCCAGGCCGAATTGATGTTATTGGTTACCTCGGTCATGCCGATCCATTTGGCTCCGGGCCTCACCTGGTTATTGTGGCCATATTCATGGGCTACTCCCCATGGATCGTAAAGAACACCTGCAGCACTGTACAGATTGGATCCACTACCTCCCGCGCCTATAAGATAGTTCACGCCATCACTGCTTGCATTGGGATTTCCATCCTCAGATACAGACCTCAGGAACATGTGGTTTTTAGGTACTCTGTTATATTTGGTCAGGCCGTTTAAAATATATTCTTTATGCACAATAGTGTCGTAGGCAGCAACCAGCTCTTTTCCGCCGTTCGGTGAACCGTTTAGGAGTATATATTTATGTAAGTTTAAATTTGTATAGGTTCCTTTGATGTCCAAAGTTGGATAAACACCGTTCAGCAACATTTTTGTCCATTCATCATTGGTGTCGGTTAAAGGATTGAAATATCCGTTAACCTGGCCAGTGGCTATGTTAACCCGCACAGGCTGCAGATTGGCATTATCGCTAAAATAGCTGATGTAGGCCAAGCCATTATGTGCCACATTGATAATGTTTACCCCCTTCTGCAAAGGATAACTATCGGTAGTGGCACTGTTATTAAGCGCAAAGTCCTTAATGAGCAATTTTGGGTTTACACCATAGGTATCGCCAACAAAAACAACCGCTTTGGTATTGGCCTTAAAGGCAATCCCTGTCGGGTTTTCAACCTTGTTCAAACCATTTGTCTTTAATATGCCCTCAACTGTACCGGTATTTGGATAAAAATCATAGGTCTGTACGCGGTATTTCCTGTTGTAGGTATTGTTGAAAATACACTGCGCCATGGATTTAAAAAACGGAGAAGCAATGGCATCGATATCGGTCTGTGTGATTTCGGGTTTTAACGTAGTATACAGATCATCCGCAAAAACATTACTGGACACCGGTCTGGCAGCGCGGTGAAACTCCATTTCAGCGCAGTTAACTACATTGTTTACACCAGAAAATATTTTAAATACAATTTTCGTGACGTTTTGCAGGTTGGCCGGAAATGTAAATGTAGAAGGGGTATTAACAAGGCCGGCATCAAAATCCATCAGCTTGGTCAAAGTAGCCTGCGTTGCACTGGTGTACCAGATCTCCCCTTTTCCAATGTTACCGTTTACTCCGCCATCTGTTCTGGGAAAATATTTTATGTAATCCATGCTGTTATTTCCCCCAAAGTCAAAATTCATCAATACCGGTTTGACCTGGCTGACGCCTTCGGTATAAGCAGAAAAATAAAACGAACTTAAACTGCCATCTATAGAGTAGCCGATAAGGCGCTGCTGCTCATTCGCAACCGTCCCGTTTACAGCAGTCGGCTGTATCTTTGCGTCTGCAAATAAATCCAGGTCTGCAGTTGGGTGCTCACAGTCTGTAGAAACCAGCGTTCCCGTTTCTGCAGAGCTAAAATTGATTTCGGCACAACTTGAAAAATTGCCTCCTGCCGCCCTGATTACAAAGCGGACGATATAGGGTTTTACAATCGGGCTGGCTGTCATGTCGATCGTTTTTACCGCATTGGTCTGGGCCCAGCTAATATTGCTCAGCTTGCTTACAAAAACCGAAGG
>NZ_JBFTRT010000387.1:0-5457 GCF_056399685.1 Pedobacter sp. 01N416 | reverse complement strand
CCAAGTGGCGGAGAAATCAAAAAAACAGTTGCACAAAAGAAAAAATAGCACTACCAAACCTTAAACGCAGTGGTTTTGTGTTCATAAATGCTGCTTCAAAATGTTACGAAAATTGAACACAAAACGAAGTGCCGCTGTTTTTTTGATGTGCTTGGATTGTGCTGAGCTGCCTTGATGGATTGACGAAGCGCTTTGGGTACTTTGGCGCTCCAAAATGCGTCAGCATTCTTGAGCACAAATAAAAATAACATGATCTGCGAAAAACTACCATGCCCCGCGGCAAAGAGCGAAAAAAAATGATATTTGTGCCTTCTTAAGGAATCAAGGCCAGTTAATAGCTGGAAAGATGCTGAAACAAGTTCAGCATGACGACCGCCTTAGGACTATACACAATAAAACTTAGGTAATTAAGGCATTTACCCATCCTAGCTTTTTCACCACCTAAGTTACCTTAGCACATCTTAGTTGATAAATAGCTAAGATTGTTATCAACAAAAAAAGGTTCAGCTGTTTCCAACTGAACCTCCAGGTTTCATCCCGCCTAGGCGGAAATAATAATTATCTTAAATCTACCAGTGTACACATATTTAAATCCTTTTTCGTAAACCGTAAAAATCTTTGCAGGGTTAATGGCATCGCCACTATTATCTACATTGCTCACTTGGACCTCTTTATCTTTTTTCAAATAAGTCCATTGGCTTTTACCATCACTAAACAATTCTTGATTGGTCATCGCCACTTTATACTTATTAGAATTGGCTTTAACATACAAGGTACCTTGCTGGGTTTCTTTTACTTTTGCCTTTGGATTATCCAAAGTGAAGGTAAAATCTGTTTTTACAATATTATACGATTTGTATTTTTTACTCACCTCAGCTAAAATGGCTTTAGCTTTCGCATCAGTTTGAGCATAAGTTGAAGTTGTAAAAGCAACTACAACCATTAATGCTGAAATTAATTTCTTCATCTTTTCTTTTTTAAATTTTTCCTTTGAAACGTTAGAGTAGATTTTTTGTTATTGGTTTAATCTAATCTTTGTCATTCATACTATTCAAGAACTGTTCCAAAGAATATTCATCCGGATACAAGACTTCGCGCGCCTTACTTCCTTCAAAGGGACCAACAATTCCGGCGGCCTCTAATTGATCGATAATCCGGCCTGCCCTGTTATAGCCTAATTTTAGTTTACGTTGTATTAATGAGGTAGAACCCTGCTGATGCATCACAATCAGTCTGGCAGCATCTTCAAAAAACTTATCGCGTTCATTAGGATCAAAATCGGCCTTACTGCCCTCCCCTGCTTCATCTATATATTCTGGCAGTTGATAAGCATCAGCATAACCGCGTTGGTTACCAATATACTCAGAAATCCGGTCTACCTCAGGTGTATCAACGAAAGCACACTGTAGCCTGATTAAGTCGCTACCTGTAGATAAAAGCATATCACCGCGGCCAATTAACTGATCGGCGCCACCACTATCTAAAATGGTTCTCGAATCGATTTTCGACAATACCCTAAAGGCTAACCTGGCCGGGAAGTTGGCTTTAATGGTACCTGTAATAATATTTACCGATGGACGCTGCGTAGCCAGCACCAGGTGAATACCGATTGCCCTGGCCAACTGTGCCAAACGTGCAATTGGCGCCTCCACCTCTTTACCCGCAGTCATCATTAAATCGGCAAACTCATCTACCACTAAAACAATGAAAGGTAAAAAGCGGTGGCCATTATTTGGATTAAGCTTACGCTTAACAAACTTATCGTTGTATTCTTTTAAATTCCTAACCTGTGCATCTTTTAATAAATCGTAACGCTGATCCATTTCGATACAAAGTGAATTTAAAGTATTTACAACTTTTTTGGTATCGGTAATAATTGCATCGGCCTCTCCCGGTAGTTTAGCTAAAAAGTGCCTTTCAATTCTATTGAATAAAGTTAACTCTACTTTTTTCGGATCGACCAGTACAAATTTCAGTTGTGCAGGGTGTTTTTTAAACAACAACGAAACCAGAATGGCGTTAATACCAACCGATTTACCCTGACCAGTTGCCCCTGCCACCAACAAGTGAGGCATTTTAGCCAAATCTGCTATAAAAACCTCATTACTAATGGTTTTACCTAATGCAATAGGCAAATCCATAGTGGTTTGGCTCCATTTTTCGGTATTTAGAATGCTGCGCATCGGTACCATTTCTGGGTGCTGGTTAGGTACCTCGATACCAATTGTACCCTTTCCTGGCATTGGTGCGATAATACGGATACCTAAAGCTGCTAACGAAAGCGCAATGTCATCCTCCAGGTTTTTAATCTTCGAAATCCTTACCCCAGGGGCCGGAATAATTTCGTAAAGGGTAACCGTTGGGCCAATGGTTGCCTTAATCTTATCAATTTCTATATTGTAATGATTAAGGGTTTCGACAATTTTATTTTTATTGGCTTCCAATTCTTCGGCATTTACCGAAATTTTATTGGTGCCATAATTTTCGAGCAAATCTATTGTTGGATACTTATAACCAGATAAATCTAATTTTTCATCATAATTCCCAAACTGTTCAACCAAATCATCCGATTTTTTTTCTTCTTCAGTTTTTTCGATCGTAAAAGCAGGTTCCTTTTCGGCTTCAATTGGTGGTTCTACCGTTAACGGAAGTGTTGTTGCCGCAGCAGTAGCAAGAGGCAAATTGGTAGCCAACGGAGATAATACAACAGGTGCTACAGTTTCTTCCTCTTCTTTTTCTTCGAAACGGCTTGGCTGTAATACCACGTTTTGTGGCTTACGTTCGTTACTTACTGGCTTATCTCGTACCGGAAATTCAATAGGCGCCGAAGGTTCTTCGAAAGTTTTGTTCCTTACTGCCTGCTCTCTAATATCATTTACATAATCTGGCGTTTCGTTGTCCAGGTAAACCTCTTTCTCTTTGCGCTCCGGAAATTTAAAATCGATGTTATATGCGATGATTAAAATGGTTAATCCGGCAAAAGCAATTAGTCCCGCCACCCCGGCTGCGCCAATTTGGGCACCTAATAATTTATTGCTCCAATACCCAAACTCGCCTTCTAAATAATGTGGCGATTCTGACCAGAAACTATGGGCAAAACCTAAGGTTAGGGATATAAACAGTAAAAAGAAAAAGCTATAACCTAATGTTTTAGAGATAGAAAGGATTTTAACTTTAAATAATAAACGGTAACCGATAATAAAAAAGGCCAAAACAAACAAGAAAGATGCGATACCGAACCATTCGTAAATAAACTGGTGCGATAACAAGGCGCCAAACTTACCTAACCAGTTTTGAACTACCGGTATAGAAACACCAGCTTCTTTTAGTTCTTCTGTTGTTTTAAAAAGATTGCCCCAACCACCATTTGCATCGATTACATAACTCTGGTCATCTTGCCAGGTAAATAAATACGAGGTAAAAGCAATTAAAAAATATAACGACAATATCACAAAAAACAGACCTACAATTTTAACTGCACGGCCATCTGCCAAATCGAAGCTTGGCAAAAAATCTCTTTTTTCTTTCGGCTGCCGACCTGATGATGATCTGCCAGGCGCATTTTCTGCACCTTTATCTCTGAATGTATTGGTTTTAAACTGGTTACCCCTTACCGACATTTTCTATCCTAAATAATTTAATATTGAACAAACTTAGATAAAACTGCGCAGCATTAACGAAAGCCTAACAAAAAAAATAATCACAAATTGTAAGCATTGCTGCTAGGGCTTTTATCATACCACTCACTATTTTCAAGAAGCGCTAAATTTGCACCTCTATCTATTGGTTTTATAATCTGCCTTAAATTAAATAAAAATATTCATCGGGCATTAAACCTTAAACAGAAATTATCGTCTATTATTTTAACAACACACAAGTTGTTACGTTTTTGTCAAATGAAACGGATTTTGTTTTAGGTTTTATCCCGTTTTGCCTGGAGAGGTTAAACGGGATTTTTTTATTTATAAACCTTATAACCTCAGCCTGATTAATTTCCATTCGTAGCGACCATTTTTAGCCTCTTTCTCCTAACACGATCGTCATGCTGAACTTGTTTCAGCATCTTTCCTGCTAGAAGCCCCTGAAATAAATCTGATAGCTATCGGGTCAGGGCGACGACAATTAGCTAAAAATAGCTATGGGAGCTCTTTTAAAGATATAGTGATAATATATCGACTCAGGTCTTAAAGCGACTTTGGCTGTTCATATTATTTTGAAAAGCAGGGTTCGGCTCATTTCGGTCATGATAGTCCTGCTATCACTTCAAGTCCTCACTCGTACCTCGTTCCGGGCTTTTCGTTCTATCAGGTTTATTTAACTGAGTCTGTAGTTCTGGGGCTTGCGAGACCTCGCAGGTTTTAAAAACCTGCGAGGTATAATCTTTGCTAATTTGCCTTACACTATATATATTTAGGCAATAAAGTTTACAATTTCTTAATTTTTGTTAATTTAAAGCGATTTTTGAAACAATACTATGGGCATAGCGCAACTCGAAGAACAAATTGAGGCTGGAAATTTACAAGCAGTAAAAGAAATTTTGGTTGAAAATCCAAAATTGGCAAATATTGACACCTCCCATCACATTTCGCCACTGTTATTGGCCTGTTATTATAAAAAACAGGAAATCGCTGATTTAATTGCCGAATTTGTAGATGACCTAACCTTGTTCGAAGYTTGTGCAGTGGGCAAATTTGATGCAGCGTCGCAATTAATATTTCAAAATCCTAATAGTATTAACGAATTTTCGGAAGATGGGTTTACACCACTAGGTTTAGCCTGTTATTTTGGTCATGAAGATCTAGCCCGTTTTTTAGTTTTAAAAGGTGCAGATGTTAACCTGCCATCGAAAAATGGATTTAATGTATTTCCGATCCACTCGGCAGTTGCCGCCAACAATTTTAATATTACCAAGATACTTTTAGAAGCCGGTGCCTACCCGAATGTTTGTCAGAAAGCAGGATTGGCACCCTTACATACCGCCGCACAATTAGGAAATATAGAATTGATTATTTTATTGTTAGAACACGGAGCAGAAGTTTCTTTGCGCATGGAAGGCGGAAAACTGCCTGCAGATTTAGCCGCAGAAAAAGGCTTTAATGAAATTGCAGAGATTTTAAGAGACGATGACTAGACAGTTCTCAGTTTAATCAATTGCAAACTGGATACTGTTAACTGCCTACTGAACAGTTTTCAGTTTGAAGTCCACAGTTTTCATTTCATATACTACAAACTCGTACTGTTAACTGCAAATTGGGCACTGCCAACTGAAATCATTCCCAAATCCTCGACCGCATTCTTTTCATATACGTCCTGATATCGAGTACAACAGCCGCTAAAAAATAGAACAATATTGGAAAACCCACCGCTAAAAACGACGAATAAATAAAAAACAAACGCACTTTCGCTGTGCTCATGTTCAACTTGTTAGCCAAATAAGTAGAAACGCCAAAACTCTGT
>NZ_JBFTRT010000386.1:0-4905 GCF_056399685.1 Pedobacter sp. 01N416 | reverse complement strand
TTCCTTACCCGCGCCATTTTTCATCAATAGCCACCATTATGTTAAACCTGTTTGTGTTTTTGGTGCCTTATGGTCTATTAAACGAATTTAACAAATTGGGTAATGGTACTTTGATTGAGGGTTATTCCATTTGGTTAAATGTTCCATTTGCGATTTTACTCACCTGGGTTTTTAACTCTTTGGATATTGTTGGCGAAAGTTCTACAAATCCTTTTGAAGGAAGTGCCAATGATGTGCCCATTACCAATATCTCGCGGACAATAGAAATCGACATGAGGGATATGCTTGATGAAACTGATCTGCCTCCTGTACTAACACCCGAAAATAGTATACTGATGTAAATTTCCATTATGGAAATGATGGAAAATCATCATCGTATTTGTATATTGAGTAGAAAACAATAAATCGCAATTACCATGAAAAGAAATATCCTTTACCTCGCTTTGGCTGCAATCCCTTTTGCCTATGCCTGTACCCAAAATAATAAAACAACTACTGGCACTAAAACTAAAACCGATTCTTTGGTTAGTGAGAACTGTTATGCAGCAGGTTTTGAAAAAGACAGTGCAGCCATGAATGTGAAAATACTGGCCTCAGGTAAAGTTACGGGTTCATTATTGGTTAATTATGCCGAGAAACCGCATAACAATGGTACCATAAACGGAAAATTTAACGGCGATACCTTACTGGTAGATTACCGCTTTAAAACTGGCGAGGATACCATAAAAGTTTACACCAACCCATTGGCATTTTTAAAGAAAGATGGAAAACTAATTATGGGGGTGGGGCAAATAGAAACCACACTTGGCAGATCTTATTTTGTTAAAGGAAAACCCATTAATTTCGAGGCTGGGAAGTTTACTTTTGAACCAAAGGATTGTAAATAATTTTATGTGCCACCGAACCTACCGGTCTTAGCGTTTCGCTAAGGCCTGGTTAGTTTTTGTGGCGGAGATACAGAAAGTACAGAATTCCCAATCAGTTGGTCATCCTGAGGGATAATTTATTGTGTAAAAATCAATGTAAATGATATGTTGATAGGCTGCGAAGAATCGTCATTGCGAGAAGGCTTTCTCAGCCGACGAAGCAATCTTACAACGATCGCTATAGCCTGCGCTTTAAGATTCCCGCCTGCGCGGGAAAGACGATCACTCTTCGTTAGTTTTTGTGATGGAGATACATGAAATTATTCGTTCAATTTGTCATCCTGTCCAAAGGACTCCTGTGGAGAGCGGAGTCGAAGGATCTTTTAATATAGGTCTCTGTTTCACCGTAAAGATTCTTCACTGTGTTCCGAATGACAACCCAATTCCATGCTGGTGATTCAAAAACGCGTACATTCCCTATAGGATAAATCTTTCATTAACACCCCAAAATCCCATAAATCAACACCCATTAAAAAGCTAGGTAAAATTATTTTAAAATAAATTACTACAATTCCCATAGACTTTATATATTTGTATTATTAACAAACGTATAACGAGCTTAAATTATCTGTTATGATTTTGAATAAAGTAGAAAAAGCGAACATTGAACCAAGAATTACTTTAATAGGTGCAGGTCCTGGCGACCCGGATTTATTTAGTTTAAAAGGTGTTAAAGCATTAAAAACAGCTGATGTTGTTTTATATGATGCAAATGTGAACGAGGCTTTATTGTGTCATGCGCCAGATGGTATACCGAAAGTTTATGTGGGCAAACGTTCAGATGATGAATCGTTTTCTCAGGATGCGGTTAACAAATTGATTGTTGATTACGCTTTAAACTACGGTCACGTGGTACGGTTAAAAAGTGGCGACCCGTTTTTCTTTGCAAAAGGATACGAAGAAATAGATRCTGCAGAATCGTACAGTATCCCTACCGAAATTATTCCGGGTATTTCGAGTGCAACCGGTGCGCCAAGTTTGCAAAAAATCCCGATGATCTATAAAGATTTGAGTGAAAGTTTTTGGGCAGTAACCGGAACAAACTCAAAGGGCGAAATCTCTGAAGATTTATATATCGCAGCAAAAACGAAAGCAACTATTGTTGTTTTAAACGGAATTGAAAAAGTAAAAGAAATTGCTGCCATATTTCAGGCAGAAAATAAAAACCTCTTGCCAGTAGCGGTAATTCAAAATGGTTCTACACCAGAAGAAAAAATTGCAGTTGGTGTTGTTGATACGATTGCTGAAATTGTTGAAGATAAAAGAATAACTGCCCCGGCTTTATTGGTTTTTGGAGATGTGGTTTCATTACACCCACAGTTTCAGCCAATCCGCGATTTTTACGAAATTATCGACGAAGAGTACTAAGATTTTTTTAAACCAAAAATATATTTGTTTTGTTGTTAAAAACCGCTTATGGATTTAAGCGGTTTTTTTGTGTTTAAGCTCCTAGAGCCGTCACCCTGAATTCATTTCAGGGTCTATAATGCAGGAAAGATGCTGACCACGAAGTAGTTACAAGGCAATTGAAAACACTATTTCTACTTGTAAAATAAATTCAGCATGACGATCGCGTTGGAAAACTGCGCTAAAAAGGATCATTACAAATAAGTATCTATAGAAATTAGGTGATATAAAAAAAGTGCTACAGATATCTGCGAAATCAGCGGGAAACCATAGGCAATAATCTCCCGCAGATTTAAGATGACTACCGGTGATTGATTTAGGTTTTTGGATTTATTAAAACAACCCCTTGTTTCTAAGCCTGATTGAAGCGGTAAGCCCGGAGCGCAGTGAGGACTTATAGCGGAAAGCAGGACTGTAGCCCGCCACAAAGAACTGAACATTCACTTTCTCATAAAAAACGCTGTGTGTATCTGCAAAATCAGCAGAAACCATAGGCAATAATCTCCCTCAGATTTAAGAAGATTACCGCTGATTGGTTTGGGCTTTTGGATTTCTTAAAACAGCCCCTTGTTTCTAAGCCTGATTGAAGCGAAAGCCCGGAACGCAGTGAGGACTTATAGCGGAAAGCAGGACTGCAGCCCGCCACAAAGAACTGAACATTCACTTTCAAAAACCTCTGCGTATATCTGCGAAATCAGCGGGAAACCATGGGCAGCATTCTCCTGCAGATTTAAGCCGATTATGCTGGAGAAAAACCTAAAACAATTAACTAAAAATATAATTTTCATTATTTGCAAAACTCAAAACAATTAGTAACTTACTTAGGTTATCTACACCAAATATTTGATGGAAATTATACATATAAGCGCCGAGTGTTACCCAGTTGCAAAGGTTGGTGGTTTAGCCGATGTAGTAGGGGCCCTACCAAAATATCAAAATAAATTAGGCCACATTGCCAAGGTGGTTGTTCCTGCATACGATACTAAATTTATTCGCGAAAGCGAATTTGAAGTAACTTACGATGCATGGGCAAACTACGGTAATCACCACTTTCAGTACCGCATTTTAAAAGAAAAAACCAATAAATTAGGCTTTGATTTATACGTGATCCATATTCAGGGCTTAACCGACCGCCCAAATGTATATGGTTATAGCGACGATACAGAAAGATTTGTGGCTTTCCAGATTGCTACACTTGATTGGATTGTACAGTGGGAACATCGCCCGGATGTGCTTCATTGCCACGATCACCATACGGGTTTAATTCCGTTTATGGTTTCAAATTGCGTAAAATATAAAGCAATTAGCGGCGTCCCGACGGTTTTAACCATTCATAATGCACAATACCAAGGTCAGTTTGGCTGGGAAAAATTATATTATATACCAGCATTCGATTTGTGGAAAGGTGGTTTACTAGGTTGGGAAGATGCCATTAACCCTTTAGCATCGGCCATTAAATGTGCCTGGAAAGTAACTACGGTTTCGCCAAGTTACCTGGATGAGATGATGAACAATGCCCGTGGATTAGAAAGTTTGTTAAGACAAGAGCGTTGGAAATCGGTAGGAATACTAAACGGAATCGATAGCGAGGTTTGGAATCCTGAAACGGACCCGATGCTGAGCAAAGGTTATAATTTAAAAACAGTTGAAACTGGTAAACTGGCAAACAAAACAGCCCTCTGTGATGTTTTTCAATTAGATCCGTCTAAACCACTATTTACTTTTATCGGTAGATTGGTTGATGAAAAAGGTGCCGATTTATTGCCCGATATTTTTTACACAGCTTTGCAACAACATGGCGACAACATCAATATCCTGGTTTTAGGATCAGGCGATAATTGGGTGGAAGGGCGGTTAAATCAGCTGAAAGACATTTTTATTGGTAAATACAATGCTTATATTGGTTATAATGAGCAGGTTTCGCACGAAATGTATGCTGGTGCAGATTTTCTGATCATGCCATCGAGAGTGGAACCTTGTGGTTTAAATCAGCTTTATGCGTTAAGGTATGGAACTGTTCCTATTGTGCGCCGGATTGGTGGATTGAAGGATACAGTAATTGATATAGGTGACGGAGGTTTTGGGATTTGCCACGATCAAACGAGTATTTGGGATGTTACTCATGCCATTAACCGTGCTGTTGAGTTATATAACGATAAAAAGGCTTTTAAAGCAGTGAGAAAAACAATGATGAAGATAGACCATTCGTGGGATAACGCAGCATTAAATTATATAGAATTATACCAAATATTAAAATAAGCTTAAACATGACTGACAAAGTTTTAGGCGTTATCCTTGGCGGTGGCCAGGGCTCTAGATTATCGCCACTAACACAAACACGCTCTAAACCGGCAGTTCCAATTGCTGGTAAATACCGATTGGTAGATATTCCGATTTCGAATTGCTTAAATTCTGGCATTCATCGAATGTTTGTGTTAACCCAGTTTAATTCAGCATCCCTAAACAAACACATTAAAAACACGTATCACTTTAGCCATTTTAGTACGGCCTTTGTTGATATTTTGGCGGCTGAACAAACTGTACAAAACTCAGGTTGGTTCCAGGGGACAGC
>NZ_JBFTRT010000385.1:0-4926 GCF_056399685.1 Pedobacter sp. 01N416 | reverse complement strand
TTAAAATACTGGGCAATAAAAAGCTATGGATCTAAATCAATTAGAAATTAAAAAATGCAAAAACTGACTTAAAGGGTGAGTAGATTTTTACTGCATAGAATCGTATTAACGTTCGTTAATTAAATAGTTGGTTAAAAAGTTATTTGGTTAGTGAATTATTTCTTAAATATATAAAGGCAGAACAAAATTMCCATCCTGTACTATCCTGTCTTCTTACTATAAAATATTATCATAAAAAGATAATATCGATCTTCAGCATACCTAAATCGTTTTAAGCAAGCCTTAATGCCTTTAAAAAAAATTAAACAACAGCGTTAATGATCAAAAAAAACATTAACAGTACAACAAATAATACAAAATATGAGGACTATCCTGCAATTCGCAGTAGCATGTAATGTTGTTTAGTTTAAAGTTATTTGATATTCATCCATCCTTCCGGGATAGCAATCACACAGATATTCATGGATCGGTTGTCTTCAGATAACATCGCTGACTGGATTTCGATTTTTTTACCATCAGGGCTCATGGTAGGATGCGGATGATCTGCCGCTGTTTGCTTATGCCCTGCCGAGAGCAGTTTCATTTCATGTGTTTTCCTATTAATCAGATAAATGCTTCTCGAAAAATCGTCGCCTACGGCCCACTTTCCGTCTGGAGAACCGCTTACATGCCAAAGCCCGCTGCCCGTTGGCGTTTGTCCTTCAATTCTCATTTCCCTTGTTCTTAAATTTACAATGGCCAGCCCGGTAGGTTTTTCGCGGGTGCCTGATGGTCCCCAGGCATTTTCTTGCCCGGGATTGGCACCGTTCACTTCAGTTTGGGGGGCAGATACAGCACCGGTTCCAGGTATAGGCCTGTGCCCCATAATGGCCATGGCTACCTCATCACGCGAAATTATGGCTTCATGGGTAACCCATTCATAATCGGCTTCTGGATATAGTGGCCGTAAGCCTGTTCCATCAGCCAATACGGTCCAGGTTCGCTGTGGGGATTTACCTCCGGTTTCCCAGCAAAAAACAATTTCGCCGGCAAGCCAAGGATTGGTCTGTATATGCCCTATCTGAAAAGGAACCGAAATTACATATTTGATTTCGCCGGTATGGATATTCATCCCTGCTATACCCGATGGGCCAGCGCCCATTTTCCGCGGCCCAAAGTTTGGTTCCAGTTTAATTCCTGCTGCAAGATGTTTAGCCGCTTCTTCTTTACCCACCCTGAAATAGGCCCAGTTTTCGTCGCCATCAAGCGCCATATCGCCACCAGCACCAATTTCTTCGGGGGTGGTTCCACAAACACGCTCATAAGTTGATACAGGTTTCATTTTACCAGATTTACTATCTGCAAATACCTTAGCCAGATCCACCTCTATAATTTTTACTGCGCCTCCTATGCGTTTGCCCGAATCAATATTCCGCATAAAATATAGTTTCATCGATTTTCTGGCCACATTCAACATTCCGGTATAGCCACCTTCGGTAACCTGAACAAGATCTCCCGTCTGCTCATTTACCGCCATTGCTTCTCCTTTAACCCTGCCCGATCGGAATATCAGCCATCGTCCATCAGCAGTCCATTGGTTATGTGTCTGATAAATTTTCGAATCTCCTGCGGGCCTACTGGTTAAAAAAGTAAGTACAACACCCGTAACGGGATCTTTAACAACTTTTCTTTCCGAAGGAAAACGTTTACCTATCTGTGCGTAGCCAGCGTGATGGTTAAATACTAAAATGCAGGTAAAAACGGCAATAATAAATGAACAGGGTATATATTTCATCTTTATTTTGGTTAAATGCGGTGTTGATTATTTATACATCTGTACCGAACTATCGTTTATTACGAAAGGATGCTCTTGTAACAAACGATAAGTTTCTGCTCCTGCTAAAAGCACCGGACCATAGCTATGTGCAGCAAAAACATTTACAGGCCTGTAATAGTAAAACGCAGGATCGAAACCCATGCCCGTACCCACACATGTACCTTCTACCTGACCGTTTGCATTTATTTTAGTACTCACGGCATTCCAGGCCAACAGCGCCATAGGACCATAAGCTTTGGCATCAAGCCAGCCTTTGTTTACTGCGCGGGCAATGCAATAACTATAAATAGCGGTAGCTGATGTTTCCAAATAAGAATCGTTACGATCCAAAAGCTGATGCCAAAAACCTGTTCCATCCTGTAAAGCTGCCAAACCTTTTACATGTGCTTTTAACATTTGCAAGATATAGGATCTACCTGGATGGTTTACAGGCAAGGCATCCAGCAGTTCTATTTTGGTCATAAGTGCCCAGCCATTTGCCCTCGCCCAATGAAACTGCGGATGAGGATCCATATCCTGGACCCAACCATGCATATACAATCCTTTTTCTGGATTAAACATCCGTTCGGCAAACAATCTGTATTGTTTCACCGCTTCGTCAAAATATTTCGTATCACCAGTTAGTACGCCCATCTGGGCAATTGCCGGCAGGCTCATGTAGAGATCATCAAGCCATAACGTATTGGGTTGCGGCCTGTTCCTGGCCAATGTACCGTCTTTCAAACGGAACTCTTTGGTCATGATGTAATTTAAATAATGATCAATAACCGGGCGGAGATCGGCTTTCACTTCTCCTGTTCGCTGCGCCTTAATCATTGCAGCAGCAATAGAACCTGCATCATCCAGTGCATGTGGATCTATTACCGAACGAACCGGTGTTACTGCCCCTTTATTTGTTTTTAAATATTTTTGATATGCAGAAACAACATTTGCCAAAAAACTAACCCGCTTAACGGTATAATCTTTAAATTTTTGATCTCCTGTTGCAGTAGCAACCTCCAGCATGCCAGTATAAGTAACACCCCATTCGTAACTCGTTAAACGATAGTCTCCAGGTTTAAATACCGAACTGGAATCTGCTTTTTTTAAATCCGAAATCACTTTTCCCGAAACCTTATCTATCAGTTCGAAAGGAGTGGTTTTATCAAGGTAGTTAAAAACGCGATCCAGCGATACTTTAATATCTGCCATTTTTGTTYCACCATAAGGTGTAACATAGGCCGGTTTTAACAGATGTAGCGGCGCGGTAACATCATTCCCTTTATGTTCTACATATTGAGCAAAAGCAGGCACACCGGCGCATATCGTAATACAAAAGAATAATATTTTAGATCCCGAAGTTTTAATCGGATTGGTAAAAACAAACATAATAGATGGCTTAAACTATATCATTGCTCCCAAATGGGGACAAAACATATAGGGGTTTATAAATGGTTAATCAAGCCAATCTATCACATTTAAAAAAAAGAAGCGACCTGCTCTGTCCTGCTTCTTCCGTAAAGAAATTATTACAGTATTATAGCGCATGTAATTAAATAGGATTTACAACTCTAAACTTGGCGTGTATTAAACAGGCTGTACAGCTACGAGCTGCATTTCTTTTTCCTTTCCGCGAAGCTTAATTGCACCTAACATTTGCGTGGTATAACAATCTGTTAACTGTAGTTCTTCAATTAGCGCTATCGATACCAGCATCTCCTGGTTAAACTCCTTGCACATATTCTGAATTCTTGAAGTGGTATTCAGTACATCTCCAGAATAGGTAATATCGCGTTTTATAATCCCCACTTCGCCTGCTATAATCTTTCCGCAATGAATACCTGCTTTAAAAGCAGGTATTAAACCATACTTTCCAATGTACTTATCCCTCAGAAGTAACAGATGCGCTTTGATATCAAAAAAACAATTGATGCATTTATTGTTTCTTAATCCTTCATCATAACGCCAGGCAATTACCACTTCATCACCTACATATTGGTATATTTCTCCCCTATTTTCTAAAATAGGATTGGTAATATCGATAAAGATGTCTTTTAATAATTCGTGGTATTTTTTATCTCCGAGGCTTTCGGCGATGGAGGTTGATGAATTTAAGTCGAGAAACATAAATATCCTTGATTCTTCTTTAGGTGTATTGTATTTTCCACTGATAATATCCCAGAAAATACCTTGCCCAAACTTACTGTTTATCTGCAGCAGCAACTGCGTTATGGAAACCACAAAGGCCCACACCAATCCGTTTTTTAAAAATCTTTTCGAATCGCCCAGTTCATAGAGGCTCAGTATCTCGTTTACAATCAAAATAACGCCTAAAAACGATCCGGCAACAATTAAGAGGGTATAACCATAAGGCTTATCGTTATATTTTACATTTACAAAAAATACGAGCAAACTTCCTCCTAACAGTGCCCCAAACAAGCCAATAACTGCATTTAGTACAATTGAAGAAAATAAGGTATAGCCTGGTGCTGGCCCTAAAGAATTTCGGGTATGCAGCACAAGGTCCTCAAAAATGGCAATTACCATCCCAGCTGTCGTCCAAGCCAGGATAATGACCAATAACTGCTGAAGTTTCTGCTGTGTTTGCCGATTAATTTTTACTGACATCGTGATTTCTATTCAAAACGACTGATTCAATATACTTTAACTTTTACTAAAATAATGAATATAATCTTACATGTGCCCTAATAAACAATTGAAATAGCAATTACCTGCTAATACACAAAAACTGTTCGCTGCCGCACAACTACTGTTCGGAAATGAACATACCTAAACGAATAATAAGCAAAAACAACCCTTACAAAGCGATTGAGGTGACATTTGCTTTTTGGCACCCGCTTAGTTAACCACGAAACTGAATAATGTTGGTACAAGCTGATTTTAAATAGTGCACCATCATAAACTTAATAAATTTTAACATTTAAATAAAAAACACAATGAAAACTTCAATTAAAACGCTAATCGTTATTGCATTAGCAGTAATTACTTTAACGGCCGCCCTTCCAAACAACTTAAGGGCTACAGAAAAAAACACGACGATGCTTTACAAGATTCAAAACTTTAGAAGGATTGTGATAAAGGGAAATGTAGAAGTGATGTTGGTACAGCGG
>NZ_JBFTRT010000384.1:0-4927 GCF_056399685.1 Pedobacter sp. 01N416 | reverse complement strand
GCGCAAGTTCTGTGTAAAATAATGAGCTTCTTCCCGTTTTACGCTTTTACGCTTCGCTGCCTCGTACCTCGTTGCTGCAGGGTAGCGCTGCAACCGGGGCTAGGTGGCCACAGCATTATTTCATTTGTTGGGTTGCAGGGTGCACAAGCCCTGGTTTCTAAACCCGATCCGATAGCTATCGGATGGAGCGGAATAGCCTGGAGCGCAGCGAGGACTATAAGTGAAAGCGGGACTGGCGGTCTCCAAGAACCACAAGCCATCCATTTCCTAATTCTAATAGCGGGTAAATAGTTTTTTACCTGTACACATCAAACGATCTATTTCGGTCGGTGAGACACCAACCGATAGGATAAAATCAATCCCGTTATTTATTGATCAGTGCGATATCATCCACAATAATATCTCCGGAAGGTGTTTTATTAAAGATAAATCTAATTTTTTTAAGATCATTAACCTTAAATAGGCTATTGCCGCCTAAAATTTTCTCTATATCGAAATAGAAAAAATCTGGTACCGCTTCTGAGTYTGGATAATCGTTAAATAAGTCAAACTTACTCAGGTTTTTTGCCATTTGAGGCTGAAGAAGACTACAGCTGCTCAAAGGAAAAGAAAAACGGTGTTTTTTAACGTCTTCCACCTCAATAGTGAAATCGATTGGCTTATTATTTCCTGAAGCATTTTCCTTCCCTGCAGCCAATGAAAAACTTAACATCTTACCCGACAGAGAGAGCGGGGAAGATAAAGCCACCGAAAAGAAACTAGCCTGATGTTTGGGTTTTAACGAATCCCAACCAAGGTAAACGGCCTTGGAAATTTGCATGCTCCATAAAAACTTATTCTGCTGTTCCTTCCACTCTCGAAGGCCGCTTGAGGTAATTTTGCCTCCTGGAATAGATGTTGTACCAACATTTACATCCTCTTCAAAATCGGCCAATAAGGTTTTTTGTGCAGGCTCGAACTGGTTCATGTATAGCTTTTTAGGCAACCAATTTCTACCAGATCTTGCATCCATAAAAAGCGGTTTATAACCCGCCTGATTGTTTAGTGTTGTTTCCAGAAAACCATTAATGTACACACTCAATATTTTTTGCTGTTCCTGCTCATCCATCAACTGTTTTAGATTAAACCTATTGATGCCTGGCCCTGCCCCATCTTTTCGACCCCAAACTGAATTAAATTGCCCGTGATTGGCTGCACTTAAATAAAGACCGGCTTTAAAACCATTAAAGTTGGGAGAAAACTGGATCCTTTTCATGGTAGCAAGTCCACCATAGGTCTGCATATCCATATCAAGAGCCCCCTGGATCACAAAATAATTGATATCCTTTGCAACTGTTAAGGTTCCGCCAGGTTTGTACTGGCCATCAACAGGTGCTATGGCAATAACGGCTCCAATATTGAAATTAAATTTAAACACCTCCCTTGCATCATCGGGATAATGGCTAAGCCGATTAAACACCGCCGCATGGGTTACGGCCTCTCCTCCCCTCGAATGACCAATAATGGCAATCTTATCCATATCAATTCTTTTATAAAAGCTATTTCCGGGTGTATTGTTCCAATTGCGCAAAAGTTCAAGGTGTTTTAACAGTAACCATGCCCTCGCTGCATTCTCATTCTTTAATCCACCGCCAAATACATCCAGATCAGTTAACGAAAGGTTAAGAAAATTCTCATCTACCGATACCACCATATATCCGCGACTGGCCAATAACTCGCCCAAAAAAGTATAGCCTGGATCGGAAGCATGCTGGGCAAGATGATTGCCATGAACGATTACCACTAACGGCAACTTTTCTTTTTTATCACGTGGATACCAAACCAGTCCATTCAGCGGAAGCGACTTCTGATCAAACCCAAAATATATGGTTCTCAGCTTTCCCGAAAGCCCGATCCAGGAGGAGAGCAAACGAGAACCATTAACGCTTGTTGTTTTTATCTTCACACCATCACCAAATTCTTTCCGCCACTTATCCTTTCCACTGCCATAACTGAGCACATAAGATTTGTATGGCCCTTTACGCGATGGATCTGGCAGATCAATTGCCTCAGGAAGCTTACCATTCAGTTTATAATTTACAACAGCTATCGGCTTAGTTCCTTGCCCCAAGAAAATACACAGACCTAAAATGAAAGCAACAGAAGAAAGTACCACTACCAGAAACCAAAAAATATTTTTCAAATTTTTCAATGGAAACAGGCTGCCTT
Organism: Pedobacter sp. 01N416; assembly: GCF_056399685.1. NCBI lineage: Bacteria > Pseudomonadati > Bacteroidota > Sphingobacteriia > Sphingobacteriales > Sphingobacteriaceae > Pedobacter > Pedobacter sp. 01N416. Next base: position 2,719 of record NZ_JBFTRT010000384.1, on the reverse strand, counting down.
TTTTCCATTGATAAAAACCAGTCAATATCAATACTGGCAATACAATTATTCCTGCAATCAGCACCCAGCCATAAGTGGCAGGAAGATAAAAAAAATAAAAAACAGCCAGGTAACAAAAAATAATGGCAACCTGATAAGCGGCGGGAATGCGCGGCAATAATTTTAATAAACGCATTATCAAAACTGAAATGACAATACCACAACCCACATAAAACAACAGATAGCCTACAAGATATAAGATTGGTATATGCTGATAAAAGTAAAGCACATGCATTACAGATAGAAACAGTACCACAAAGGCAACAATAAGCTTACCTGCCCTGCCTGGTATTTTTTCTGCCGGGGAAAGAAATTCGACGGTGCGTTTAAAAAAGGATTTGATTTTAGCAATTATAATCATAGTCTTAATCGTATTTAAGTAATACAAGATTTCAATACCAGCTGATTTTCAGCAGGCACGGGATAATGTGCCTATTGAGCAAATTAATAAAAATCGATAATTAGTTAAAAAATTGTTGACCTTGCTTTGGAAAAGGATAAACGCTATGTTGTGATTACATTAATTGTACCGCCATTTATATTGTGAAGTACATTTGGCGCACTTAAAGATTAATTTATCTTGCTTAAATTATCCTTTACCTGCTTAATCACGGCAATAATATCTTCTTCTCCATATTTTGCAGCCGCATCTCCGAAAGTATTTAGTGCTGTTTTAGCCAATGGTGATGAAATCCCTTCGGCTTTGGCCAGGTTCAGATCTTTTACAATATGTTTAAGTGCAAAAGCAGCTTGGTAATGATCAGCAACAATGGCATCACCTTTAATTTTGGTAAAAATATTGCCAATGGCTGCATTATTGATCAATTCTAATAAGTCTTCTGTTTTAATCCCTTGTTCATTCGCAAACAAAACGGTTTCAGCCAGGCCCTGTGCATATAGGGCCAAAAGCGAATTGATGGCCAGCTTTGCACTGTTGCCCGCACCATTTTCGCCAACAAGTTTGGCAAGTTTGCCCATTTTTTCCAGAATCGGTTTTACCTGATTAAAAGCAGCTTCTTCACCGCCAACCATGATAACCAACTGACCGGTTTCTGCCTGCTTCACACTGCCTGAAACTGGCGCATCTAAATAAAAGTTTCCTTTTGCTTTACACTGCTTAGCCATTTCTTTTGAAATAGAAGGAGAAACCGTGCTCATATTGATGATGATCTTATCCGAAGTTTCTCCACTAAAAAGACCTTCTTCTCCCTTAAAAATCTGTTCTATAGCGGCATCATCAGAAACCATAACAATTACCACATCAGTAGTTACAATCAGCGCTTTAGGTGTTTCGGCTATTGATGCGCCCAGTTCTTTCAGTGCAGCTTCTTTATCCTTGTTCCTGTTATAGACAGTAACTGTGTAATCTGCTTTTATCAATTGCTCTGCCATCGGGATACCCATATTACCTAACCCGATCCAGCCTATTTTTGTAGTATTCATTTCGTTATTTTTATAATAAACAAATGTGCCAAAGAAAAAGCTGAAATTCTTAAACGTTACGTAAAAATGATACGATGAAGTAATTATTTGTATAAGCCGCTTTAACATACTAATATTTTTAGTAAATTAGCGCTGCATTAAAATAATCTCCCACTTTGTAATTACCATACCATATGGCCAGCCCGCTTAAAGATTTATATTCTCCAGCCTTTTACGATAGATTAGCCCATGCATTAACGGCTACTGTTCCAGGTTTCGACGAAGGAAAATTTATTAAAAAGGTTTTCACTGCTGACTTCGAATCAAAAGAACTAAAAGAGCGGATGAAACATACCTCGAAGGTATTACATGATTTTTTACCCGAAGATTATCCTCAAACGATAGCGTTGATTAAAAAAACTATCGCACAATTAAGGCTGCAGGGTATTGGAGAAGATAGCCTGGCTTATATGTTTTTACCTGATTATATCGAAACCTATGGTATAGATGATTTCGAAGGTTCAGTTGAGGCACTCGAATTTGTTACGCAGTTTGTAAGCTGCGAATTTGCTGTTCGTCCTTTCATTTTAAAATACGGAAATGAGATGATTTTAAAGATGCAAAAATGGTCGCTGCACGAAAGCCATAAAGTAAGAAGGCTCGCCAGTGAAGGAAGCCGTCCGCGCCTACCCTGGGCCATGGGTATCCCCTTTCTGAAAAAAGACCCGACATCCATTTTACCCATACTGGAAAACCTTAAAAAAGATCCATCAGAATATGTAAGGCGGAGCGTTGCCAATAGCTTAAATGATATTGCAAAAGATCATCCTCAGGTTGTTTTAAATGTGGCTAAAAACTGGTCGGGTTTGGGTGCCGAAACCGATGCCATTATTAAACATGGCAGCCGTACATTACTTAAACAAGGCCATGTGGATATCCTTAAACATTATGGCTTAGATGATACAGGGATTTTATTAAAAGATTTCAAAATCTTAACGCCTCAGGTCAAAATTGGCGAAAGTCTGGAGTTTTCATTTTCTATTCTGAACGAAAATCCGACTGAACAAAAAGTGAGGTTGGAATACGCCATTTACTATAAAAAGCAAAACGGCCAGAACACTAAAAAAGTGTATAAAGTTTCGGAGCGGATTTATCCTGCGGGTGCAGCAGTAAACATTACACGCAAGCAAAAATTCGTGCTGATTACCACGCGTAAATTTCATCTGGGCGATCACCAGGTTTCGATGATCATTAACGG
>NZ_JBFTRT010000383.1:0-7626 GCF_056399685.1 Pedobacter sp. 01N416 | reverse complement strand
AAATACCTTAGCAAATGAAATTACTTTGATTGATAAAAACAGTTTAACCTTCAGTGCTCAAAATGCGATCTATCAGCCAAAATACAAATCTTTAAAATTGGTTCCTTTTTACACCCTGGCCGAAAAGCGGTATGTGGTTTATTTCCCCTACAGCAGCGCAGAGGCATTGCCAGAGCGTGCAAAGGCGATTAAGCTGGCAGAAGAAGAAAAAATGAAAACGGAACAGCAAACCGTCGATCTGATCAACACTGGAGAGCAGCAGCCAGAATCAGATCACAATTTTAAGGGCGAGCAAACCGACAATGGAACTTATCAGGAAAGGCATTTTAGAAATGGAAAAGCATGGTTTAGTTATGTGCTTAAAAACAAAGATTTATCGGCAAATAAGCTGAGCTTAACTTTTTACGGAAAAGAAAAGAATAAAAACTTTTCTATTTTGATTAATGGTGTTGTAATTGAAAATGTAAAGCTGGATGGAAGCAAAGGTGATACTTTTTATACACAGGAATACCAAATCCCAAAAGAGCTATTAAAAGCAGATTTAGAAGTAAAATTTGCTGCCAATCAGGGATCAGCTATTGCAAATATATATGAGGTGAGGTTGCTGAGATAGAGGACTGATTTTCGTGGTCCGTCCTCATGAACTTGTTTCAGGATCTATTATGTAAGGCGTCATTTCGACTGAAGTGCAGTCCCGAACTTTCGGGAGAGAAATCTTATCCATGAATATAAGAGGTCTGTGAGGACACAGACCAGGGAATGGTGATCGAAATGATGATGAATCTAAAGGCGATCGTCCTCCTGAACTTGTTTCAGGATCTTATTTGAGAAAGTTTTATATCAAGTATTATAGATGCTGAAACAAGTTCAGCAGGACGATACGTAGAAGTGGTCTGTGCGGACACAGACCACGGAGAATCAGGTATTATTTCGCTTTCTTAACTCCTATTGCTTTAATAAGATTTCGAGTTCTTTTTCCTTAATTGTTAATATGGTTCCGTGTCGTAAACCTTTCGGTAAGGAGATTTTATCAGAAACATCGGTCCAGTTCTTTAAATCTGCAGATTGGATTGCGCCATATTTATGGTCGCGGTACTTATCAAAATACACCATCCAGTTATTGCCGGTTTTTAAGGTTGTTGGTCCTTCAGCCCAATAATTTCCCGTAATTGGATTTCCCGCTTTGCTGTAAGGACCAATCAATTGATCGGCATAAGCCATTTTGATATTCTTTTGAGCGGGCTCACGGGTCTCGTCTTTTAAAAACATGATAAACTGTTTCCCGTTTTTTACAATAGTGGCATCAATCACATTAAAATCCGGATCGTAAAGCAGTTTGGTTTCCGAATAATTTTTGAAATCTTTGGTTGTAACGTAATACATACGGTGATTGTAACCGCTTTCTTCTGTTGAGGCTGTTTCATTAAACTTACCCGTAATGGTTGTAGCCCAATAAATCATATAGGTCTTGGTGCGGCTATCGTAAGTGATTTCAGGAGCCCAGGTATTTCTCGCACCATCTTCCTTAGCCATTACTGGTAAAAACTGCTGCTCGCTCCAGCTAATCAGGTCCTTCGAACTGGCATAACCGATACCTTTATCTTTCCAGCTTACTGTCCAAACCATGTGAAATAAGCCATCAGCCCCTCGGATAATACAAGGATCTCTCATCAATTTATCTTTGCTTACCGTAGGCGTAAGGAACGATTGATCATTCTTAAGCGCGGTCCATTTGTATGCATCGTTACTATAGGCCAGATGCAACCCGTCTTCCCCATTACCTTTGAAATAGGCGAAGAGATAAACCTCCTTTTTCGACTGTGCCTGAGCATTAAAAAAAGCCGATAGTAAGATTATAGAAAGGTATATGAGTTTTTTCATCATTTTATTTTAATTCGAGTACCACAACTGATTGCGCAGGCAACTCAACTTTAAGCGAATTTCCTGATTTTTTTGCACCAGTAAATTTTGCATTGTGTACTTTATTCGAATCGCTAAACGTATTTACATCGGTAAGTTTGGCTGAGGTTAAAATCTGTCCTGTAACCGAGCTCCATTTTAACCCATCTAAAACGGTGCTTAAGGCAATTTTTTTATTTGGGTCTAAATTCACCAATGAGATATGGATTACACCACTTGCATCCTGAGAAGCAGAAACATTTAAAGCCGGAATTTTTTGATCGCCTACAGTATAATCAGGACTGGTAAAGGCAATCGGTAGATATTTTGGTTCCAGGTTCTACATCCGTCCAGATTCCCCATTCGTCAACCACTAAAGCCACTTTCTTTTTTGGATCGTATTTATCCATTATTGCTGAGTGTTTGGTTACCAGTTCTTCCATTTTTAAACAGTTTTTCATGGTCGAAAAGTATTGTGCTTCATCAAATTTGGTAGCCGATCCTTTTTTGCCCCAGTTTCCTGTTGGAATGGTGTAATAATGTAAAGTTAATCCCCACATCTGGTTGCCGATGTTTTTCATGCAGGTTTCTGTCCAGTTGTAATCGTCGGAATTTGCACCGCTGGCAATTCTTTTTAGCGGAGCGCCCGGATAATTACGTGCATAAGTGGCGTACCTGCGGTATAAATCAGAATAATAAGCAGGCGTCATGTTTCCTCCACAACCCCAGCTTTCGTTACCCAYACCCCAGAAAGACACTTTCCAGGGTTTTTCTCTACCATTTTGGCTGCGGATGGCCGTCATCGGGCTTACACCATCAAAGTTCAGGTATTCTACCCATTTGGCCATTTCTTCAACGGTTCCGCTGCCTACATTACCTGCAATGTAAGGTTCGCAATCGAGCATCTGACAGAGGTCTAGAAATTCGTGTGTACCAAAACTATTGTCTTCAGTTACGCCGCCCCAGTTGGTGTTTACCATTTTCGGACGTTGATTTCTCGGCCCTATGCCATCTCTCCAATGGTATTCATCGGCAAAACAGCCGCCTGGCCAACGCAGGTTTGGAACTTTTATCTTCTTTAAAGCATCTACAATATCTAAACGGATTCTTCCTTTATTGGGAATAGTCGAGTTTTCATCCACCCAAAAGCCATCATAGATACAGCGGCCCAAATGCTCGGAAAAATGACCGTAAATGTGCTTGCTCACTATCTGATCGCCTGCTGGTTTAATGGTTAACTGGGTTTCGCTTTGTGCATGCACTAAAATAGAACTGCAGAATACAGCCGCAGATAAGATAAGTTTTTTCATCATGATCTCGTTAAATCTATTGGTTAAATGGAATTTTGATAACGTTAAAAGAATAAGGTTTTAAAGTGATGTTGAGCTTTTTGCCTTTTAAATTAATAGTACTTTTTTGTGGGCTAACCGCTTCAGGATTTTCGAAAGAATTGAGTTGATTTAGGTTACTGTTCGCTATTTCCTCGTTGGTGGCCTTACTTTTTAGTTTCATTTTCCCTTCCAGGTCGAAATCAATGTTTTGCGCCTGATCGGAGTTGTTGGCAATTTTAATGATCAGTTCTTTTTTTGCCTGATCGGTTACCGCAGATGCGTAAAGGCCATCCTGGCCGATAATATTCTTTTCATCAAGCGTAACCGAAACTACATCGGTTCCTTTATTCGTAGAAAATTGTTTCTGTACATAATAATCAGGTGTTCCGTACGATTTTAGGTTATCTACCCAGATCATATCGGGTGCCCATTGCCAGGCATCAATATGGGCGAAAAGCGGCGCATAAGAAGCCATCTGTACCACATCGGCATTGCGCTCTAAGCCTGTCATCAATGAAGCTGAAGCTAAAGCACTTTGCCAGTTGTTGCGGTTACTTCCAACTATACTATTGTCTGCGTGGACCGCATATTCGCCAACAAAAACCTTCGATCCGTTTCTTGGGTAGTTATCGTAACGGCCGGCATTTTTCAAAAACCAATCAGCAGGGCGGTAATAGTGTTCATCAATAAAATCGGCATTATTGCTTCTTAGAGTAGTATTCAATAAGTCAAAACGGTCGCCATCCGGACCGGTACCAGAACTGTTGATCAGTTTAAAATCAGGATATTTGGCTTTTATGGCCTTGGTGAAAATTGCTAGCCTTTCCAAATACTGTGGTCCCCAGTTTTCGTTTCCAACCCCCATCATTTTTAAATTGAAAGGTTTTGGATGACCAAGATCTGCCCTCATTTTCCCCCACTTGGTTGTTACATCGCCATTGGCAAATTCGATCAGGTCCAGCGCATCCTGAACATAAGGATCGAGTTCATCAAGGCTCGCTACTTCGGCTGAATTATACTGACAGGCCATGCCGCAATTTAGTATTGGTAGCGCATCAGAGCCTATATCTTCTGCCAGTTGGAAATATTCAAAAAAACCCAAACCAAAACTCTGGTAATAATCAGGTGCGGGGCGGTGTGCAAATTCAATATTCCAGCGGTTCATAATCAATTGCCTGTTTTCGATCGGGCCGATGGTTTTCTTCCACTGATAACGGTTGGCCAGATCGGTGCCTTCTACAATGCAGCCACCAGGGAAACGGATAAAACCCGGTTTCATATCAGCTAATAACTGTACCATATCGGCCCTTAATCCCTGTGGGCGGTTTTTCCAGGTGTCGCCTGGAAACAGCGAAATCATATCCAGATCAATGTTTCCATTTCCCTGAAACACAATCGAAAATCTGGCTTTTGGATCGGTTTCTGTCGCAGTAAAACTTGCTGATTGCTTTTTCCAATCGCCACCGGTCTGATCTGGGGTTAATCTTCCCTGTCCGATAACTTTATTATCTGCGGCCTTTAAGAGTAATGTCAACCTAACACCAGGTTTTGCCTGACGGTACATGACAGAAAAATCATATCGCATCCCCTTTTTTACGCCGATACCTTTAAATCCTTCATTTATCAACTCAAAATCGTCAGTTTGTTTTTTTACCTGTAAGTATCTTGGATTGGCGGTGTTTACTTCCTTGCGGTTTACCACCAAAATTTCACCTTCCTGTGGTCTTTTTCGTTGAATGGACCAACCCATTAGCGGTTTTGCAAACTCGAATGAGCGGTTTTTAATCAGTTCGGCATAAATGCCGCCATCAGCACCAAAGTTGATGTCTTCAAAAAAAACGCCCCACATATTAGGTTGCACCTTGGCAATGGAGTGGTCTGTTTTAACTTTGATCACTTTTGCAGTTTGTGCCTGTACTTCGGGAGTGTACCCGATTCCAATTGTTGCATATGCCAGGCATGCCGAAAACACACTTTTTACAGGGTAATTTAATTTCATACGGTTTAATATTTGGAAGATCCTAATGGTAAAAGTAAAATATTTAAAATAATAAACGTTATCTAAACATTTATTTTTTTATTCATCAACGATTTTGTTGGTAAATTCTACAATCTTAGCATCGGGGAAAATGATACAAGTATCTCAAATATGGATTGAGGTAGTAAAAGGGTTTAGTAAAGTAACTTTTTACTTGATGTTTAAAATTTATTGAGCAGAAACCTTTAAAATCTTTCTTATAACATATTGTCATCGTCAAAAAGCAGGATACTACAGGATGCGCCTTAAAGATATACTATTTACATTCGACATGAATCATTTAATGGCTGCTACCCAACGGCTGTTATGATCCGCTAACCAATAACACATGATGAGCCTTCATTTCTTCAATATTCAAATATTGACTATTTTATTCCGTAGGGCTTTTATGTGCAAAATAGCTGGTTCACATGCTTGATAAAAGAATTATGAATCTTAAAAAATATACTTTGCTTGGCTTTTTAAGTGCAGCAACACTTTGTGGTTCGGCGCAACAAAAAGCTACAGATAAACAATCGGTTAAACTCTTTTTTGAGAAATCATACCTACAGGTAGACCGCAGTTATTACAGCACTGGCGAAGATGTATGGTTTAGCGCCTATTTGGTAAATGGAAAAAGTAGCAATTTAACCGCTACCAGCAATAATTTATATGTGGAGCTGCTTTCGCCAAAATCGGAAGTTTTAGACCGGAAAATGATCAGGTTGGATGGTGGACTGGGAAAGGGAGATTTTAAATTAAAAGATTCTATTCCTTCTGGTTGGTACGCCATTAGGGCTTACACCAATTGGATGCGAAACTTTGGCGATGATTTTGTTTTTCAAAAACGGATCCACATTAGCAATAACATTATTGAAAACGCTTCTTATTTTACCCGAAATCCGGTCAAGAAAAACGATGTTTCCAATTCGAAAAAATCGATAGCCTTTTTCCCGGAGGGCGGTTCGCTGGTTGAAGGATTAACCAGTATTGTAGCCTTTAAAACCAATGATGACATTGGCAATGGGATTAAAGCCACAGGAAGTGTAATCTCATCAAAAGGAGATACTGTAACTACTTTTCAAAGTACCGATGCGGGCATGGGCATTTTTGCTTTTACACCCAAAACGGATGAAAAATATAAGGTTGAGGGATTTTATGGCAAAGAAAAATTTTCGTCGGAAATGCCCTTAAGCCTTAAAAAAGGCCTCTCATTACATATTACTACTGATTCTTTAAATATCAAAGCAAGTATCAGTGCCAACGAGTTAATGTTCGGCGAGTTGAAGGATAAAAGCATTTCGCTTGTAATTAAACATGCAGGCGATAATATTTATTCCGGATCGATCAAATTAAGTAAAGCTATAGTATCGGTATCTATCCCAACAAAAGGTTTTCCGAATGGTATTGCAAGCATAACCCTGCTAGATGACCAGAACAGGCCTAATTGTGAACGGCTTATTTTTATACAAGACGAAAATAAGGTCAATTTCTCAATAAGCCCAAACAAAGCAGCTTATAAACCAAGAGAGAAAGTGGTTATTAAGGTAAAAGCGACCAATTTTCTTGGTCAGCCAGCTAAAACAGCATTTTCCTTAGCTGCTGTTGATGGACTTATTCCAGATGATGGAAATGATATTGTATCGTATTTGATGAGTTGGTATGGCAATCAAACGGTAAAAATTTCATCAAAAGATGATAAAGGGAAAAAGGGTGGCTGGCTACAGATCGATACGCTGATTAAACCTTTAAATTTAGCGCCGTTAAAAACGATCTCACCTGGAATTTCGAACACCTTGAACGTAGAAATCGGTAAACGCATGGATTATAACCGCACTTACAAGTTTGGCGATTCGATCAGTTTAAACGATATTGAAATTAAGKCCGCCCAGAATAACAAGGTGGTTCTGTTTCAGGATGTACTTACCTCATTTGGGTATCCCGAGGAAGTTTTCAACATTACAGCAGCCGATTATTCTTACAAGGGATTGGAACATTTTCTGTTAACAAAGGCTAAAGGAAGTTATCCAGCGGAAGAAAACGATAGTTTGGGTAATGAAGGAGTCACCTTTATCGCCAATGGAAAAAAAGTTAGGCCGGTTATTAAAGTAAACAACAGGCAGGAACTCTTTACCGAACGCTTAGATTACTACAGTTTAACCATGGATCAGATTAATCAGGTTAGAATTCAGCATTTATTAAACAGTACCGGAAAAGATGTGTACCTCATCAGCCTTAATTTAAAGGATGAGGCTTTGCGCGGACCAAATTTAGACTTGCTAAACCTAAATTTAAACGGTTATTATGCCGCAAGAACTTTTTATTCGCCAAATTACAGCAGTCCGGCAACACCAAATAAAGATTTACGTACCACCGTTT
>NZ_JBFTRT010000382.1:0-5903 GCF_056399685.1 Pedobacter sp. 01N416 | reverse complement strand
ATGTAGAGATCGTCATCAATACACACATTAAACTTAAGTGATCGCCAATGAAAGGGATTTTTACGCCAAATTTGATGAACTCATCATAAGTAGATAAATCTTTCATCCAAAGGAAACTCTCACCGCGTAACTCAAACAAGTTAGGGAAGAAGAAGAAGAAGGCCATTACCAAAGGCAACTGTAATACCATTGGCAGGCATCCACCCAGAGGATTTACACCAGCTTTCTTATATAGTTTTAAATATTCCTGTTGAACCAATGTTGGATTATCTTCACCTACTTTAGCTTTTATCTCATCCATTTCTGGTTTCAAAACCCTCATTTTAGCCATTGATAGGTATGACTTGTAAGTAAGTGGTGATAAAGCAAGTTTTAGTAAAATGGTTAATACCAAGATAATTAATCCGTAGTTCCAGCCAAAACTGTTTAAGAAGTTAAATACAGGTAATACAATGAAACGGTTAATGTATTTTAAAGGCCAGTAACCCATATCAACCTGTTGCTCTAAATCGTATCCCTGAGCTTTTAAGGCAGAGAATTTATTGGTTCCGAAATAGAATTCCATTTCATAAACCTGGTTGGCTGTATGTGCATAAGGCAATTGCATATTGGCATCATAAAACTTCACCTGGCCAGGAGTGGTTGGGATTTTAACTTCTAAACTTCCTTTTTCGAAAGCCTGTTTTGAAATTAAAGAAGCTGAGAAAAAGTGCTGCTTGAATGAGAACCATTGAATTTTACCTTTCGATAACTCTTCTTTCTCATCTTTCGAAACACTTAGGTGGTTCACATCACCATCTAAATACTTGTAATAAGGAGCAGAATAACGGTGCTCACTTTCGATCGATTTTTCTTGCTGTAATAAAGTAGTCTGCCAGTTTAAGCCAATATTATTGCCTGCAATTACTTGCTGTAAGCCAACTAAATTGATGTTGAAAGCGACTTTGTTACTTAACGCTTTTAAATCGCTTCGGTACCAGTAATTGCGGTACCAAAAGGGCCTTTTAGGGCTAAAGAATCTACAACTGGGTTAGCAATCGCAGCTGTTTTAGTAGTATCTTTTTGTACTGGTGTAACGCCAGCTTTTTTTGCCAATTCTATACTGTCTCTTTCTTTGGCTTTTTTAATTTCCACCGCGTTCGGCTTCAAAAAGTAGAATGATCCTGCCAAAATGATCATAATCAGGAACAGTCCTGTAAAGGTATTTCTATCCATTATTTATGTATGTACTGCTTTTAATTCGTTTTCTTTTTCGCAAACTCCATCGCAGCGGCGACAAATTTAACAAAAAGTGGGTGAGGATTAGCAACTGTTGATTTTAATTCTGGGTGAAACTGCCCGCCAACGAAAAATGGATGATTTTTAAGCTCCACAATTTCAACTAAATTGGTTTGCGGATTCATACCTGACGCAATCATTCCTGCATCTTCATATTGCTTTAAATAAGCATTGTTAAATTCGTAACGGTGACGGTGGCGCTCATTGATGTGTGATTTGCCGTAAATAGAAAAAGCTTTTGTTCCTTTTTTGATATCACAAGGATAAGAGCCTAAACGCATTGTTCCACCTTTATTTGTTATTTTTTTCTGCTCTTCCATCATGTTAATTACCGGATTTGCAGCATTTTCCTCAATTTCTGTAGTATGTGCATCTTTCAAACCTAAAACGTTCCGTCCAAATTCGATAACAGCACATTGCATACCCAGGCAGATTCCGAAGAAAGGAATATTGTTCTCGCGAACATATTTTATAGCATCAATTTTACCTTCAATACCCCGGCTACCAAAACCTGGTGCAACTAAAACGCCTTGTAAGTGACCTAATTTATCTTTTACATTATCAGGGAAAATGCCTTCAGAGTGTATATATTCTACCTTAACCTTACATTCATTTTTCGAACCTGCGTGTACAAAAGATTCTATAATTGATTTATAAGCATCAGGTAATTCTACATACTTACCGATTAAACCAATTTTAACCTCTGCCGTAGGATTTTTTAAACGGCCCAGGAAGTCTTTCCAGCTTTCCATATCAGGGTCGCTTTTGGTCGGTAATTTTAATTTCGATAAAACAGTTTTATCCAATTGTTCTTTTAACATCAACAATGGCACATCATAAATAGTAGATGCATCCATCGATTCGACTACGGCATTGATGTTAACGTTACAAAATAAAGCAATTTTTTTTCTGATCTCAGGGCTAATATGGTGCTCGGTTCTGCAAACCAATATATCCGGCTGTATTCCGTACTCCAACAAAGCTTTAACCGAGTGTTGTGTCGGCTTGGTTTTTAACTCACCTGCAGCAGCTAAATAAGGCACCAGGGTTAAGTGGATTACAATAGCATTGGTACTGCCTTCTTCCCATTTAAACTGACGAACAGCCTCAATAAATGGTAACGATTCGATATCACCCACAGTTCCACCAAGTTCTGTAATTATAATATCATATTCACCGCTATCACCTAAAATACGCATGTTGCGTTTAATTTCGTCGGTAATGTGGGGTACAACCTGAACTGTTTTGCCCAGATACTCACCTTTACGCTCTTTATTAATTACATTCTGGTAAATACGGCCGGTAGTAATGTTGTTTGCCTGTGATGTTGGAACGTTAAGGAAACGCTCATAATGACCAAGATCCAGATCGGTTTCAGCACCATCTTCGGTTACAAAGCATTCGCCATGTTCGTATGGATTTAAAGTTCCTGGATCGATATTAATGTACGGATCGAATTTTTGAATGGTTACACGGTAGCCACGTGCCTGTAAAAGTTTAGCTAAAGATGCGGAAATGATGCCCTTACCTAAAGAGGAAGTAACACCGCCCGTAACAAAAATATACTTTGTCATGATTGATAATTTGTGGAATTAACCAGGTGTTTTGGACCTGGTTAATTGTTTTTGTACGGGATACAAAGGTACAAAAAATTATCGCTCGATTAGATACTTGCCAGAATATTTTTTCTCCATATTATATCTCTGATAGTGACTGTTTTAGGTAAGGTGATCACCTAAAGTATCAGCGTGTAGAGTTCTTTTTTAATGTCTTCTATCTTTCTGGGGTTCTTTTTATCCTCATAACGGGTATAGAGGTCGATCATTTTTTTGAAATCTTTTTCGGTATCGGTTCTTTTACCTTTTGCAGGAGGAGCAATGTTAAAGATAGGAACGTTTTTAGCTTCAACCTTGGTGGCAAACCAGGTAGTATTATACCGAGGTATGGCTAGGCCTAATATCATTCCAGGTAAGCCTGTAAATCCTTCAGGGCCACCTTTTAACAAAATTTCTTCACTATAGAAAGCCACTACAGTAACCGAATCGTTTATTACTGCTATTGCTTTACGGCATTCGTAACCTGCAATTTGGCGTACATCATGCATGATTTTCCAATTGAGATGGGGGATAGTATCTTTTAAAATAAAATCTTCGCCTCTTATTGGTTTTCTGATTACTCTTGCTTTTTTGCTAAAGTCGGTATACAGCTCATTTGTATTCTCACCAGCAATAAAGAAGAAATTATTGTCGTTCAAGGTCTCTTTTGGTTTAATCTTATAAATGGAGCTACTGTCGTTAAAGCTATAATCCCAATTGGAAATCCTGTATTTGCTCATTTTATCCCTGGCATCGTCTGATATCCAGGTGTTTGATGCCAATTGCTGTTTTTGATTGATCTTTTTCTCGAAAGTTATTTTGGCACTTTTGATGAAAACAGTTTGTGCACGCACTACTATAACTGCAGAAAACAAGATTATGGTTAGTCCTAAATTTTTCATCTTCAATTATTTTTTGTCTTGTTTAACAAAGTTTCCGGTTAAATTATAGGTGATGCCAATTAGGACGTACCTCGGAATAAAGCTATTGGTGTATTCACTGATGTTATTGCCTCCCACGTAGCGATTATAGCCGATTTTTTCAGCTAGAATGTCAGAAATGGATACTTTAAGCTCTAATTCTTGTGATTTGAGCATCTTTTTTGATAAATAAGCGTTCCATAAGGCAATATTTACTGGTGTGCTAAAAGAAGAATTTGCTGGTTGATATGACAAGGATATCGATGTATTAAATTCTGTATTGTATGGAAGTTCTATGTTTCCAGAAATATCATGGTTGTGGCTAAAGTTTTTACCATTATTTATCGAACCGATTGACGAACGGCTGTTCGAAAAAGTAACCGATGGATTATACTGGATTTGAACTTTATCTCCATAATAGCTAAAACGAGGACGTATATTAATGCTATTGTTCACATTCTCATTCAACTTATTGTTTAAGATTGAAACGGAGTTCGAATGATTGAAATTGGCATTTAAACCTGCGTTAAAGTGGATTTTGCTAAAACTTTTATTAAAACTCGCACCTGCGTAAAAATTATTATTACCATTTAAATTGATATAACTGCTGATGGTTTTATTCACATCATCGACTGTTCTTGAGCTTACAACGGCATTTTTGGTAAAGCTGTAGCCACCATACACATACGCATACATCTGTGACTTTTGCTGATACGTATTAAAATTAAAGCCAAAATTATTGTTGAAAGATGGTTTTAAATTTGGATTACCTTTTATTTCGTAAAGTGGATTGTTAATTTGTCTGATAGGTTGCAACTGATCTAAACTCGGCTGTCGGGTATTACCATTGTAGTTTAATGATACACTGGTGTTTTTACCAAGTTTATAGTTAAAGTTACTCTGTGGGGCCCAGTTTAAATAGTTTCGGTTAAATTTATTGTTGCGGTCCAGATCATTCAGCTCGAATGTCGTTTCGGTAGCCTCCGCACCACCAGATAGCGTGAACTTCTTTGATCTGTATTGCAACACAATTTTACCAATGTTCGAAAAATTATTGAAATCGAAATTGTTGCTCAGTGAATCGATTCGTTTATTATTTAATGATTTATCGAATACCAGTTTATGGCTATTTGATGTTACTGTTTTAAAGCTGTATGCTGTTTGTAATGAAAATTGCTTGCCTAAAGGTTCGGTATATGATATTCTGGTACCAAGAGAGCTTTCACTTCCCGAATTATCGTTCAGAAAGTTTTGGTTGACAGTTCTGTTGATTGTTCCATTCCCATCATAGTAATTGGTTACACTTAAACTGGTGCCCAAACTCGTGCTGCTTTTGGTTTCAGGTTGTATGTCAATAGAGAGTGTTCTTCCTTTTTTTACAAACTTTTTAGCGTAATTAATATTTCCGTTAAACAAGTCGTTGTCGCCATTGCTATCATTAGACTGATCACTATTATTTACAAATATCCCTGCGTCATTTTTAGTTTCGTTCTTGCTGATATACTGGCTGCTGTTTTTGCGTTTGCTACCTGCAAAGGATATTTTTAAGGTAGAAAGCGAATCTAATTTAATATCGACACTGCCTTTTAAACTCTGTCCGGTATTTCTGGTTTCGCTGTTTGAGCTGCCTTCGCTAAAAAAATTCGTTCCGTTGGGCAGTAACGACTGGTTTTTAGAAGTTGTTCTGTCCAATATGTTTCTGTCACTGCCTTTATAATTGAGCTTTAGGCCAACTTTGTTTTCGTTCCATTTGTCAGAAAAATGCGCCCCATATCCCGTTACATCAGGTAGTCCGCTTGATGGTGAAAAATCATCTTCATCACGGCTGCCGCCATAGCTGATCATTACTGTACTGCCGTCATCGCCAACTTCAATAACATCATAATCATTGCCTTTTAGCTTGCTCATGGCAGCACTGGCTTTCGAATCTTGATTGGTATTGGAGTTAGAGCCAAAAACCGCGGCCTTTAATTTGTTTTTATAAATGCCCGCCATGCCACCTATATTTTTATAATGCTTAAGGTCGCTATTGGCATCCAGGGTGCTGAGATACCCATTTTTGGCGTTTTCCTTGAGTTTGATGTTCATTACCTTCTCTTTGGCATCACCT
>NZ_JBFTRT010000381.1:0-8692 GCF_056399685.1 Pedobacter sp. 01N416 | reverse complement strand
GATAAACATCGTTCCGTTTATTACTCTACAAATATAGTAAAAAATTTGATAGTGTAAAAAATACACTAAGAAAAATTTAAGTATTTTTTTTGTCATTTTTTATTTACCGACCCTTTTGTAAGGGATTTTGGTGTTTAAAACGACTATGTTGCAAATATAGCAGAAAAATATGTTAAGTAATTGTTAAATATTGTCAATTTATGGTACGATTTAGTCAAACGTTTGTTTAATTCTTGGTAAAAAGTCAATTTTATGAAATTTATTGGCAATTTTTTGGTCTTTGTAAGATATTAAGTGAATTTTTGATGTGAATATTGAATAAAAACAATTTTAGATATGGTTTTGAAATTGAATTTTATAGGTGAAAATTGTGTTTAAAACAAAAAGGCAACATTAAATGAATAATGTTGCCTTTTATATAGCCTTGTAAAGCGCTTAAAGCACTTTTTTGTTACAAACTTGCGTAATATTCTACAAATTTAGCTAGTGCAGAAGAATATCCCCATTCGTTATCGTACCAAGATACCACTTTAACGAAATTATCATTTAATGAGATACCTGCTTTTGCATCAAAAATAGACGCGTGGTCATCGCCAATAAAGTCAGAAGAAACAACTTCGTCTTCAGTATAAGCCAATACACCTTTTAATTCGCCTTCAGAAGCTGCTTTCATAGCTGCTTTAATTTGCTCATAAGTAGCTGGTTTTTCTAAACGTGCAGTTAAATCTACAACAGAAACGTCAGCCACAGGAACACGGAAAGACATACCAGTTAATTTACCTTTTAATTCAGGTAAAACCATACCTACTGCTTTAGCAGCACCAGTAGAAGAAGGGATAATGTTAGAGAAACCGCCACGGCCACCTCTCCAGTCTTTAGCAGAAGGACCATCAACTGTTTTTTGAGTTGCAGTTACAGCATGGATTGTGCTCATTAAACCTTCAACAATACCAAAGTTATCGTTTAAAACTTTAGCAATTGGCGCTAAACAGTTTGTAGTACAAGATGCATTAGAAACAATAGTTTGATCTGCAGTTAATTTATGGTGGTTTACGCCCATTACATAAGTAGGGATATCGCCATCTTTAGCAGGAGCAGAGAAAACTACTTTTTTAGCACCGGCAGCGATGTGTTTCTCAGCATCGGCACGGGTTAAGAATAAACCTGTAGATTCGATCACTACTTCAACACCTACAGCATCCCATTTTAAATCAGCTGGATTTCTTTCTGCGGTTACGCGGATTGTTTTACCATTAACCACTAAATTACCATCAACAACTTCAATAGTGCCATCAAATTTGCCATGTGTAGTATCATATTTTAACATGTATGCCATATAATCTGGCTCGATCAAATCGTTAATCGCTACAATATCTAATCCTCTTTTTAATGCGGCTCTGAAAACCAGTCGGCCAATACGGCCAAAGCCGTTTATTCCAATTTTGCTCATTGTTCTGTTAATTAATGTAATGTTTTAATAAATTTTGTATTGGTTCTTTAATAATGCTTTTAATTTTTATGTCGTATCTGCCCGCTACCAACCTTAACCGGTCTTCGAGCTCGGCACCTACCTTACCTACAATATGTATCTCCCGGTCGTTGTATTTTTCTGCCATAGGCAAAACATAAGTTTCGATATATTTTTCAAATCCTCCATCAATCAGCTTACGGATATATTCGTGTTTACTGTTTTGGGTAAAGAAATCGAAAAATGAAGTTAAAAATATATTTGCCTGTGGCTTATTGTAAATACGTTCTAATATTTGCGGGCGGTCTAGATTGTAGGTTAATGTGAATTTGGTTTCAATGTCTTTAGGCATTTTAAGGCTCAGAAATTCCCTTAGGAGTATTTTTCCAAAGTAATTTGAAGAACCCTCGTCGCCTAAGATATAACCCAGTCCAAAGTTATTGTTTATTGGCTTTTTTCCATCAAAGTAAGCACAATGTGCGCCACTGCCCAGCATGCCAACGATCCCTGGCTGATCATAACAGGCGGCTTTGGCGGCACCGAATAAATCATTTTCTACTACAATTTTGCTGTATTTGAAAAATGATGCAAGGGTTTTGGCCAATTCCTCTTTTCTGTCTGCTGATGATGCTCCGGCTGCAAAGAAATAAATTTTCTTTATGTTTTCTGCATTATTAACCAAAGCAACTTTTTTGTTTAAAATCTGTAAGATTGTTTTTGGATCAACAAAGCAAGGGTTTAAGCCAGTAGTATTGCAATGTGCCACTACCTGTCCATTTTGTGTTATTTTCCAAAATGCTGTTTTCGATCCGCTATAAACAACTGCTATCATATTATATTGAAAGTACCTCTGTCATTTCCATTAAATCGGGCTCGAGTTTAAAAGAATGAGCGGTTAAAGCCTCTCTTATGCTGGTTAATTTTATTTCATTTCCCTTTAAGCCTACCATTTGCTCCGTTTCGCCTGCAATTAACGCATTTACCGCGGCAAAACCTAAACGACTGCCCAAAATTCTGTCGAAACTGCTTGGGCTGCCACCACGTTGAAGGTGGCCAAGTATGGTTACTTTGGTATCGTAATGATCAAAAGTTTCTTTTACCTTCTTAGCAATATCGTAAGCGCCACCCTGTTTATGACCTTCAGCCACGATAACAATACTCGATGATTTTTTTGTAGCTGCGCCTAAGGCCAGTTTATTAATCAATTCGTTAACGCTGGTTTCTCTTTCAGGTAACAAAACAGCTTCTGCACCACTGGCAATCGAACTTCTTAATGCAATACATCCCGAATCGCGGCCCATTACTTCTATAAAGAACAAACGGTCATGCGCATCGGCAGTATCCCTGATTTTATCAATCGCTTCGATTACTGTATTAATAGCAGTATCGTAACCCAGGGTAAAATCAGATCCAACTAAGTCGTTATCAATTGTACCTGGTATACCGATTACCTTAACTCCAAAAGTTTCCGAAAAACGTTTCGCTCCGGTGAAGGTTCCGTCGCCACCGATTACCACTAGTCCATCAATACCGTTCTTCTTTAAGTTATTGTAAGCAATCTGTTGACCTTCGTCTGTTTTAAACTCTAAACAGCGTGCAGTTTTTAATATGGTACCGCCCAAGTGTAAAATATTACTTACAGAACGGGCGTCCATTGGTTTTATGTTGTCGGTAATTAAACCCTGGTAACCTTGCATTACACCAAACATGTTAATGCCATGGTAAATTCCGGTACGTACAACAGCTCTGATTGCAGCATTCATTCCAGGGGCATCGCCTCCAGAAGTTAATACGGCTATATTTTTTATATTTGGCTCCATCTTTATAATACGAATATAGTGTGTATTTTTTACACTAAGTAATTTATTTTATTTTTTTTACTTAATATTGAAAGTCATACCTTTATCTGCTTAAAATAACTAAATTTTACTTTGGAACAAATTTTACCTCATTTAGATTCTGTATTCTCGATAGATTGCGTTTTGTTTGGATTTGATGGTAAGGAATTAAAAATCCTACTGATCGAAAGGAATGAAGAACCGTTTAAAGATTGGTGGGCACTGCCCGGTAACATTGTTGGTCCTGATGAGAGTTTAGATCAATCAGCCTCCCGCATTTTGTACGAACTTACCGGTTTGCGCGGTATTTATATGGAGCAGTATTATGCTTTTGGCGATCCGCACAGGCACCCGCAAGGAAGGGTAATTACTTTGGCTTATTATGCTTTGATCCGTTTGGGCGGAGATAAAGAGCTACGCCCGATCAGTACTTATGCCAAATCCCCGATTTGAATTTCAAATCGGGGATTTTTATATGGTTGTAATCCGACTCCGGACTAAGAACTCCAGACTTAGGATTATGGACTAAGCCTTCGGCGCTAACTCCAGGTGATAATGTACCAGATCATCTATAGGTGAGCGGATAATCTTGCCCACGCCCATTTCGTAACGGTCGGCTACTATACTTAAAATATCACGGAAACTATAACCTACAGAACCCACACAGTTTAATTTGTGGTCTTTGTAGTTAGGGTAGTGGATTACCAATGCTTCGAAAAACGCAGTAAAAGCATAATCAATGGTAGCAAAAGCATAATCTTCGTAGTTATCTTTAAAATCGTATAAGAATTTACTAAAGCTTGCGCAGAAACGGTTTGGCAGGGGCTTATTATAAATATTATCGAAAATATCTTCGTTGGTTAATGCGTAGTTGTCGTAAAAAGCTTCACGTAGCCCTTTCGGCATGTAACCTTTCATGTAATCGCTTAAAATGCGTTTACCGATGTACGAACCGCTACCTTCATCACCCAGGAAATACCCCAATGAATCGATGTTCATGGTAATTTCAGATCCATCATAAAGGCATGAATTTGTACCTGTGCCTAAAATAGCAGCAAATCCTGGCTCGTTTCCAAGGAGTGCTCTAGATGAAGCAAGTAAATCATGGCCTACAAAAATGGTTGCATTGGTGAAGATCTGTTGCATGGCATCGGCCACAATCTTAACATTTGCAGGTGTAGAACAGCCGGCACCGTAGTAATAAACTGCTGTTAATTTCTCTCTTTCCAAGTGGTCTGGAAGAGACTCATTCAAAGACTTTACAATGTACTCTCCTTTTGAAAAATATGGATTGTAACCTTCGGTGTTAAAGTAAATTTTTCTGCCGGCCTCGTTAATCAAACACCAATTTGTTTTGGTAGATCCGCCGTCTGCAATTACTATCATTTTATTTATTTTTGGTTTTAGCACGATAAAAGTATAAAAAGTCTTATATTTTGTATCCTTTTTTTTAATAATTTTTTAACAATTTGTTGTTGTCGAAAATTAAGTGTGTAAAAAATACACTATATAGGGCGTTTAATCGCCGAAAAACCTTAAAATTATACCAGAAAGGGCATTGGTCTTTTTTTTTAACCTCAACAATATTTTACAACCAGATAGCGAAATGAACAACAGATTTTTAGATTTCAGGAGTGATACGGTAACCAAACCTTCTGCCGGAATGTTAGATGCCATGATGAATGCAAAAGTGGGCGACGACGTTTTTGGTGAGGACGAAACGGTGCATGCGTTGGAGACAAAACTGGCTTCGACCTTTAATATGGAAGCCGGATTATTTTGCCCGTCAGGAACGATGACCAACCAGATTGCGATCAAGTGTTTTACCCAGCCCATGGACGAGGTGATCTGCGATCAGACCGCACATGTTTACCGCTACGAAATTGGAGGCATTGCCTATCACTCTGGCGCATCGGTAAGGTTGTTGCATGGCGAACGCGGAATTCTGACTCCAGAGCTGATTGAACCCGAAATCAATGAAGATAACATCCACTACCCCAACTCAAGTTTGGTTGTTTTAGAAAATACAGTAAATAAAGGTGGCGGAAGCTGTTATACCTTATCACAGATTGCCCCGATCCATCACCTCTGTAATATAAAAGGATTGAAACTGCATTTAGATGGTGCGCGTATTTTTAATGCACTTGTGGCAACAGGGGATGAGGCGGGCGAGTATGGCAAATATTTTGATGGGATTTCGGTCTGCCTATCCAAAGGACTTGGTGCACCAGTTGGCTCTGTGCTATTGGGCAGCAAGCAAATGATTCATAAAGCCCGAAAAATTAGAAAAGCTTTCGGTGGAGGCATGCGTCAGGCAGGTTTTTTGGCTGCTGCTGGCATTTATGCGCTCGATCATCACGTAACACGCTTAAAAGACGATCATGCCCATGCGCAGGCTCTGGCAAATGCACTGGCCAGGGCAAAATATGTAAAATCGGTAATGCCAGTTGAGACCAATATTGTTATTTTTGAAGTAGAAAAAGGATCGGCAGAGAAAATTGTACACCAATTGAAAGAAAAAGGACTGCATTGCAATACCACCAGTGCCAGTACCATAAGGTTGGTTACCCATTTAGACCTTACTCCTGTAATGATCGATCAAGCTATTGAAATAATTTTGCACCTTTAAGGGGAAACTCATATTTTACCTCTATAATCAAATATCAAAAACAATATATGAAAACAATAAAGTTTTTAGGGATATTTTTGTTGGTTGCATTTTCAGCGAAGATTAAGGCTCAAGAAGTTATTCAAACAAATTTTTTAGATCAAAGTGCAAAATATGATTTTTCGAAAATATGGGTCAGGGATAGCATTGCCGACCTATATGTAGAAAATGAAAATGAAAATAAAAAAATTAAAACTCCAGAACCTATCGGCTTTATTGGAGATAATTACCAGAGATTTTATATTCATTTGGTTTCTGTTGTAAAGGATATGGAAAATCCAAATGAATACTTTGCTTATGGAAAAACCAAGGTAAAAAATAATTTATGTGCCTTTCAGGGAAAAATTAAGATTACCAGTGCACAGTTCGGAAAAGAAAGCGATAATCCTAAATTTAAACGAGGCAGTATTATTGTTGATATTGTGTTTTTTGAAGATCAGAATATAATTTCTTCAGGCACGATAAAGGGGAAAATGAAAACAAATTTTGTTTTAGATATAAAAGGAAATATGTTTTATGATTCTGTAAATTTTGTTGCAGATGGTTTTTCAAATAATACATTTGAAGGAATCTGGACGAGTTATAAAACTAAAGTTGCTAAAAAATGTAACTGGGGGGATTTCAGAATCCCAAGCTGTGGCGATCTTGATATAGGTGCAGGTGAATTTAGCGTAAATGATAAATATCTTAAGAGTGGTTGGGAAACTTATAGATTAGCTTATGGTGGTAGCAATAATTCTGACTCATACAAAATTGCCAATAGAAAAGAATCTGAAAAGTGGTGGAAATAAAATAATATGTCTAACAACTCCAAACCCTTAATCCCAATCTCCAAACTGCTTATCGCGAACCGTGGCGAAATCGCTTTGCGTATTATGCGTTCTGCGAAGGAAATGGGCATCAAAACAGTAGCTGTTTTTTCTGAAGCAGACCGTAATGCGCTGCATGTACGTTATGCCGATGAAGCGGTTTGTATTGGGCCAGCTCCATCTAATCAAAGTTACCTGGTGGGCGAGAAGATTATCGAAGCCTGTAAATTAACTGGTGCAGAGGCCATTCACCCAGGCTATGGTTTCTTGTCTGAAAATGCCGGTTTCGCGCAAAAAGTTGCCGATGCCGGACTTATTCTGGTTGGTCCTTCACCGCAGGCCATGGAAACCATGGGTAACAAATTATCTGCAAAGGCAGCGGCTTTAAAATATAATATCCCGATGGTGCCGGGAACGGAAGAAGCTATACAGGATGTAAATGAGGCAAAACAACGCGCCATCGAAGTTGGTTTCCCCATATTGATCAAAGCTGCTGCAGGTGGCGGGGGCAAGGGTATGCGTATTGTAGAGCGGGCTGAAGATTTTGAAGAACAGATGCAGCTTGCGGTAAGTGAAGCTACCTCAGCTTTTGGCGACGGGGCTGTTTTTATCGAACGTTATGTTACCTCGCCAAGGCACATCGAAATACAGGTTTTGGGTGATACCCATGGCAATATTGTTCATCTTTTTGAACGGGAATGCTCTGTACAGCGTCGTCACCAAAAAGTAGTAGAAGAAGCACCCTCGTCGGTTTTAACTGAAGAAATCAGGAAGCAAATGGGTAAGTGTGCGGTAGATGTGGCCCGTTCGGTAAATTATACCGGCGCAGGTACCGTTGAGTTTATTTTGGATGAGAACCTCGATTTCTTTTTCCTGGAAATGAATACCCGATTGCAGGTAGAACATCCTGTAACCGAATTAATTACAGGTATAGATCTGGTAAAAGAACAGCTAAAAATAGCCTCAGGCGAAAGACTTAGTTTTAAACAAGAGGACTTAAAAATCAGCGGGCATGCTATAGAACTTCGCGTTTATGCCGAAGACCCGGCCAATAATTTCCTGCCTGATATTGGCACCTTGCAGACTTACAGTACACCTAAAGGCAATGGGGTAAGGGTTGATGATGGCTTTGAGCAGGGCATGGAAATCCCGATTTATTATGATCCGATGATTGCCAAACTGATCACTTTTGGGAAAGATAGGGAAGAAGCGATTGAACGAATGGTGAGAGCAATTGAAGAATATGATATTACAGGGATAGAAACTACTTTGGGTTTTGGTAAATTTGTGATGCAGCACGAGGCTTTTAAAACGGGTAATTTCGATACGCATTTTGTAGGTAAATACTTTAAGCCAGAAAGCTTAAAGGTACAGGATGAAACAGAAGCCTTAATTGCTGCGGTAATTGCTGCAAAACTGTTTGATAAAAAAGAGGTGAAGTTGAGTGGTGCAGCAGTTAAAAATAGCTCCGATTGGAGAAAAAATAGATTGAAGTATTAATATACTTTTAATGAGATCGTCATGCTGAACTTGTTTCAGTATCTTTCTTGCTAATAAATAATAAAATCCGTTATTGCGATAATCGTCATTTCGAGTTTTAATTCATCGTTTAATAGTTAATTGTTTTTTCCCCATGGGCACAGTCTGGCTTCGGCTCGCCGCCGCCGATGGGCTCTTTCTTTTTGATGTCAAAAAGACCAGCGTAGCTAGCTTGAATGCCGATGAAAACATAAAGCTCATGAAAAAACAAAAAACACCGGCTGAAAATTTTTCTTTCGAAGCGAGTAGGTTGGCTTGGGCAGTGCAGTCCGAAAAATTTGTTAGGCCGGATTTAAGTAGAACGAGGATATGGTGCTATGGCTTAGTTGGGCGGAAAAGCATAAAGCGAAAAATAGGTTAAGTTTTAACC
>NZ_JBFTRT010000380.1:0-4950 GCF_056399685.1 Pedobacter sp. 01N416 | reverse complement strand
ACCCGATGTCCGTTGTTTAAGTCCGCAAATTAATAAGGATAAAAAACCACTGCAATGGTTATATTTAACCATTAAAATATGATGAACAGTACACGTAATCTGCTTAACATTAAATTGTTCAGCCAGGAGTTTAATGATCCTGCAAAACCAGTTTTGGACCTTGAAGAGGGCAAGCTTATCGCTCAGATGTATGCAAGGATGGAAAATTGTATCAGCGTGCTCAGTGATCTGAAAAAACGTAAAAGCTATATTTATTACGGAGCGATTGCGGCACAATTGGGCCTGGAAAAAACAGATCCCGAGGTGGATTCGATCTGGGAAGATAATTTATTGCAGCTGATCAATCCGGAGGACATGGAAAAAAAAATCCGGCTCGAACTGCAGTTTTTTCAGTTACTTAATGCGATTTCTCCAGAAGAACGTACAGATTTCGAAGCTGTAACCAGGCTTCGGCTGGTCAGGGCGAATGGAAATATTGTATCATTGAGGCACCGGTTGATCTACATCAGCAGTACTGCCGAAGGTAGTATCAGCTTAGCGCTCTGTCTGTACCATAGGATTTTCGACCACCCGGATCTGGGATGCCCTGACGCAATGATTATCAACAGTCAGAGCGGGGCTGTGATCGACCTAAACCGGGAAAAATTCTTGAATATTTTATCGGAAAGGGAAAAAGAAATATTACAAATGATCGGCTATGGACTCAAGAGTAGGGAAATATCGAAAAAATTAGCGATCAGCATTAATACGGTAAACAGGCACCGGCAGAATATTTTTCAAAAGTTGAATGCAACAAATGCGATCGAAGCATGTAGAATTGCCGAGGCGACGGGTTTATTGAAATAAGATCGCTGTGAAAGGCTTCCACAGTTGAACTTGAAATGCGGGACTGGAAATATATACTGTTGTATTCTGTCCAATACCTCTATATATTAGAACTTGATGATACCCCAAATCATAAGAATACAGAATATATTGAAATCTAAATGGAATAATGTCCCACAAAATATCCTTTAGGAAAGGCATCTGCGGTTTTTGCGGTCACCCGAAATGATCCATAGGCAGGCCATCCAACTCACTAAGGCTGTAGAGATCCCTAACTCAGGGTCCGCAAGGGTAAATGATGACAGTATCGCTATGACAGAAACAGCACTGGCGAACAAAAATGGAAGAAATTTTTTCATATCGGCACTTAAAGTAATTTGTGTACCTGGTTCAAAAATCAAACCAAGTAGTTGCTTATTGAAAGGCAGATGATCAATATTTCTTTAATCTGACATTTCTACCAAAAAAGTCAGTTTATAGCAGTTTTTATTTCCTTTTGCAGACCAAATTGGTTTATGTTTTGGCATCCGATGATTAATCCTTTAGGATTGGAATGTCCTCCGGAATTAAATCTTCCGATTACAAAATATACATTAGGAAAGACAGCTTTGGGATACAGATATTTTAGCGCCATAAATGCTGCCCGGCATTGCTTTTTATTCTCGAGCATTCCATAGATGGCGAAGTTGACAGCACTCCGCTGACCTGCAGGCACCGAGAAATAACCTGAACACATCATGAGAGCTGACATGTTTTGATTCATTTGTTAACTTCCCGTCTCCGCATCTTCGCGGATGTCTTTAGGATCGTCCTTTTCGAGGGTAGCCGTAAGGTCTGCAGCCTCAGAACCTTCATTTTGGCCAACCGGACCATCAGAAGGTAGCGATGTGCTTTGCTTTATACCGGTGGCTGTTTCGTCTTTTTCGGGTAAACCCATGTTCTTGCCGTTTTCATCTTCGCCTGGGTTGATCTGTTTGTTCTCCTGTGTCATATGATTTGTGATTAAGGTTTGAGATCACCGGGTTTTTCATCCAGGTATTTTTCCGCTCTTTCCTGCCATTGATGTCCCTCATCGTCAGGGCTGTTGTTCTGCATTGGCTCAGATGCTAACAATTCAATGAGGGCTTTTGCAGTGGGGCCTGCAGAAAGTGGATTTTGCCCTGTAATAAACAATCCGTCTGTTTCTACGTGGGAAAGGAAGGGCAGTAAGGCTGTTTTCACTTCAGCTCCAAGTTCTTTCAAACGTGTTTGAAGCTCATAAGGGACATTTCCGCTACGACCTACCAATGTTTCTTCCGTATTGCTGAAAGCGGAGAGAACCTTTCCTTTTAGTAGGCCCGGTCTTTGTCTTTCCGCGCTGATGAGTGCTGCAGGACCATGGCAAACTGCTGCAACAGGTTTTCCTGCATCGAGGAAATCCAGTATCAGAAGGCCGCTGTTATTATCTACCGCCAGATCCCATAGCGGTCCATGTCCACCGGGATAAAATAAGGCATCGAAGTCAGTATGCCTGATCTGATCCAGAACAGTGGTCTGGCTAAAGTCAGCCTTTGCCTGCTCATCATCCTGAAATCTGCGGTTGGAGCCGGTAAGGTGTTCGGTCAATTCGCTCATCGGGTCAACCGGCGGCCTGCCGCCTTTAGGGCTTGCCAGGGTAACTGTATAACCTGCGTCAATGAATTCGTAATAGGGATCAGTGAATTCACCCAGCCACACGCCGGTTTTGCTTTCTGTATTTTCCATCGAACTGTGGGAGGTCAATACCATTAGAATCTTTTTCATATCGTTTTATTTTTTATTTGATATCATCTGGACCAACTTCATTGCCTTCCTCGTCAATTTGTTGGTGTTTGTTCCAATTGGTATTTCCGCTCGTGCTGTTTCCGTTACCGGATGATTGCTCCCGGGCCGCATCCTCATGCCCTTCTTGTTCGGGCTCGTTTTTTTCTTTGGGGTCTTTCATAATATTTCTTTTATGTTTAGGTGATAACAAAGTTGGCACTACAATGGTTCGAAAAAATTATGTAAATGTAAGTAAGCGCGTCCCGGAACAGAAAAACAGTTAATCAACGGGCCGGATCTGCGTAACAAGATTCGGCTTTTCAACACAAATTGTTTGTTTATGGTGTTATATTGATTAGCAACTCCAAGGAGGCTTAATTAAGTAGGAATGGTACCGGAAAAGATAAACAGGTTTTTGACTGCACAGAACCAGGCCTACCTAAGAGCCCTGGAAGAGATACGGGCCGGGAAGAAGGTCGGCCATTGGATGTGGTATATGTTCCCACAGTTAAAGGGGCTGGGCAAAAGTGAGATTTCTGAGTACTATGCGCTTGAGGGAATAAATGATGCCACAGATTATCTTAATCACCCGGTTCTTGGCAGGCATCTTGTAGAGATATCCAATGCGGTTCTTTCGCTCACCGGCAGATCTGCCCATGAGATATTCGGCTCCCCGGATGATATGAAACTGCGTTCCTGTATGACCCTGTTTGYAGGGATAAAAGATGCCGATCCGGTATTCAAACAGGTTTTGGATAAATATTTTGATGGACAGTCTGATCGCCTGACACTTGACCTGTTAGCTTAACGTGCACAATCGCTGTGCGGATGAGCACTTCGGCAGAAATCAACGCTTATCTGCACTGGCCAGAAAAGTAGGGTCCGGTTGGGATGCCCAGGTCGGCTTGCGTGGCCATTTGACGCTTAAATTACCTCATGTTGTTTTCACGATAGGAATGTTTGATGGTAAGAGATTATAGGAACTGCTTCTGGTATTTTTTTTATAATGATGATATTGAGGTCTGCTGTTGCCTCCATAGACGCTTTACACATGCAATAATCCATTTCACAGTAAAGAAATCTTAACTCTTTTAAGACAGGTGTTTTTCTTATTCAATTCTGACCAATTTAAGGTTCATTTCTGGCACGCAAAGGAATTTCCGGCATAAACGCTCCTGTAGCCTTTGCCCGCTGGCCCATTTATTCCGTTCCTCCTTTTGCTTTGGCAGAAGCTGAACCTTGCTGGGTTCCATAATTAAATCAGAAAAATTATGGAAAATTTAAGTTTTAAAGTAGCAGAGATTGAGATCAGTTACCGTCCGGCATTGAAAATGGCAGAGTTGCCACAGATTACTTCTTCTAGGGGAGCTTATGAGGTTTTGATGGATCGATGGGATGATGGAAGGTTGGAGCTTGTGGAAGAGTTTAAAGTGATTTTGCTCAACAGAAGGGGTAGGGTATTGGGTGTGGTGAATATTTCACAAGGTGGGTTTTCCGGAACGGTTGCTGATCCTAAGGTTATTTTTGCGGTGGCGCTGAAGGCCTGTGCGAGTGCAATTATATTGGCACATAATCATCCAGGTGGCGAGTTATCTCCGAGTGATGCGGATCTGGCATTGACCAGGAAGTTGAAATCCGGAGGGGATATCTTAGGAATCAGTGTGCATGACCATCTGATCGTTTCAAGATATGGGTTTTATAGTTTTTTAGATGAGGGGATGATTTAGGAGTTGACAGAAGTTTCGATGATGCTGCACCGACTTTAAGTCTGCGGTGGCATCCACTTATAAAGGAAAATAGTGGGTAGAAGAGGGAGGTTGTCTTATTTGCTGTAAATGTATCACGTGTAATGAATATTTAATCTGTTCACAGAAAAAATAATTATAAGCTA
The DNA here is from genome assembly GCF_056399685.1 of Pedobacter sp. 01N416. Lineage (NCBI taxonomy): Bacteria > Pseudomonadati > Bacteroidota > Sphingobacteriia > Sphingobacteriales > Sphingobacteriaceae > Pedobacter > Pedobacter sp. 01N416. Next base: position 452 of record NZ_JBFTRT010000380.1, on the reverse strand, counting down.
TCTGCCCTAGGAGATGAAACAACAAGAGATTTCAAAAAAGATTATCGCAACTGGAGATGGTGCCCAGTCGTTTGAGTGCCATTAAGAAAATGATAAAAAAACTGAAAGCTCAATATAGAGCTAAAACAATGTTCCATCTGGGAGCAAAGATAGCACGACGAAAATAACTGTCATAACTTTAGTCAGCCTGGTGGGAAAACTAATTTAATATCGTTTACCTTTTATTAAAAATAATAGACCAATTTAATAGGCAATCACCATATTAAGGATCTTTAACAGTTCACGATAGTCTGAGGTAGACACTGTGGTATAATCGAGAAGCTCAATAGCTGCGTTATCGGAAGTCAGACCCATCACGTTCTCTAAATGCAATTGAAGGATATCAGGCTCAGTCGTTGTCGTATAGGCGACAATTAGTTTAGCTATAATCTTAGAATGTTTGGTGCCGATCC
>NZ_JBFTRT010000379.1:0-4955 GCF_056399685.1 Pedobacter sp. 01N416 | reverse complement strand
AAGCTAAACTCCCGCGAAGAACGTGGAACCTTAAAACCAAAATTACTGAAAACATAACTCACAAAGCCAGAGCAATCGAAACCAACTTTAGGATTACTTGTTGCATAACGATAGGGGATACCTAACATGCTTTTAGCAAAATCGATTAAACTTTCAGATTGTTTAGCCGACGAATTGTTTGATGGTTTATCCTCTTTAGGGAGGCTGGCAACGAGCTTTTTAACTAACTCCTGGTACTGAGCCGGGATGATGGTTTGGGATTTTCCTGCCGTGGCAGACAAAATGAAAAACGCAATCGGGACTATTATTTTCTTCATATGTAGGAACCAAAGATATAAAAAATATCCAAAGTCGATTAAAATGTTGAAAATGAGTGCAAATAAAACAAGGCTGTATCATAAATATAGAATTGTCATCCTGAGCCTGTCGAAGGACCTTTTAAAATGTCTCGCAAGGCGTTTCGACAAGCTCAACGTGACAAATTCGAATGGAATTACAATTTAGGATACAGCCCTAATAATTAAAATATTTGTTTTCGATTAAATACTTGGGAACATGGTTTGTGCTTTATCTCCAATGAGTGGCAATGCTTTCTGCTCACTATTATTTGCGCTAACGGCACCCAAAATGATAAAAATAATGTAAACAATGTACACCAGATAGCTTAGGTATCCTAAAATTGCCGTTGGTAAAATCATGATAATTATCGTTAAGGCCACATTAATCACAATAATACCCAAATGCAGTAACAGAGATTGCCTTAAATGATAACTTGATAACGCTGTTTTGTTGTCTTTGTACATCGCAAAGTACGATACTAGCCAGCCAATAAGGAAAATGTAACTAACAATTGCTGCATTTTTTCCACTATCGGCTGTTTTAAAAGGTGAGTTTGTTTCCATAGGTTTTTTAGTTTTTCGATTTAGCACGTAAATTACTAAATAATATGGATATTATGGTGTGGTAACAGCAACAGGTAAAATCTTTCCATTAAAGAATTTGTGTCCGGTTTTAGCAAAGTCGGTAACATATTTCCCCATTTCGAAGGCCATAACCGGGCTTTGGTAACCAGGGAAAGCAGCTTCAAGCATTTCCGTTTGTGCCGATCCTAATGCAAGACAATTGATTTTGATTCCTGTTTCAGCCAATTCGAAGGCCAAACATTCAGTTAAGGTGTGCAGCGCTGCTTTACTTGCCGAGTAAGCTGAAAGTCCTGGGAATTTAACGCTCCCTTGAAAACCACCCATACTACCGATGTTTACAATGTGGCTTCCGCTTTGCATTAGAGGTAAAATATGCTGAATCATCCTGAAGTGTGCGATCACATTGCTTTGTAACATTTCACCCAGATCAATTTCTGTGGTTTCTAAAAAAGGTTTATTAATTAAGGCCCCTGCATTGTTAATTAAGATATCAACAGATCCTAATCGTTCTTTTAAAAATGGAACTAATGCGGCATAGTCATCATTTACAATGTCAAATTCTACTGGTAAAAGTGTACAGTCTGGATTAATGCCTTTAGCAATTTCTAAGAGTTTACGCAGTTTATCTGCCGATCGGGCAATGGCTACAATTTTGTTCTCTTTCTGTAAGCTAAACTCTAAAGCAGTTTCGAAACCGATTCCACTACTTGCACCTGTAATTATAATGTTCATTAAAAAAAGTTAAAAATTGTTGTAAAGTTAAAAGGCCGAATGTTCCTAACCTGATGAAATCAAAGTTAGGAAAAAAAGAGTAAGTCAAATAGAACCATGTTTGCAAGGATTAGAACATAGCGATTACATTACTTAATTTACACATTATGTTGCAAATGTGGTTGTCAGTCGTCCTCGTTATAAATAAGGATGATTGGAATTAATTACTAATAAGAAATTTAAGGTATTTGAACGATAAGTTCGTCATGCTGAATTTATTTTACAAGTAGAAGTAGCATTTTCAATTGTCTTGTAGCTACTACGTGGTCAGCATCTATTTTGCATTAAGACCCTGAAATAAATTACCTTCGGTGAGCTCGCTAAGGCTCGGTTCAGGGTGACGACCGACTTATTATAGCGATAAATCAATCCTCCACAATCAGCTGACTTACCGGGTTTTTAATTACATGTAAGCCATCGCTGATCAATTTCGTATGATCAAGCTCCCTGCCAGCTTTTATTTCCAGATAGACCTGAATTTCCTTTTCCAGCTGATGATAAATCTTTTTATGGTAAATAATCTCCAGGATTTCCAATGCACAAAGCCAATCCTGCCTATGGTTCGATTTTAGTTGTGCGAAAATTTCGGCAAGTTTATCCAAACCTTCGCCACTTTCCCTGATCTCTCTAACCGTTTGGTATAAACCGTGCAGTTTTAAAGTCTTATCATCATAAGTAATCTGATGTGTTTTTTCATTACTAATTAACGTAATTTCTTCGTAAGCGTCTTTATCGGCAGCTCCATTAAAAACTGAAACAATGGTTTCGCCTATCGCCATATCATAAATGCCCCATTCGGGTTTAAACAAGATATTTCCATTGCGCTCTGTAACTGTACAGTCTTTAAAGCCAATTAAAAGGAGCTTGTTGCTATCGGTAATAATGTCCTTAATCACACCAATTACTTTAATGCCGCTTTCAAATAAAAGTTCAGTTTTTTCACCTGTAATTATCCCTAAACCCTGTAATTCAGCTATACTATAATCTTCCAGTGCTTTTGGAGCATCTTTTAACCGACCAACAGGAGATGAAAAACCATCAGCGTGGTAATCTTTCCCATGGCCGCTCAATTGTTTTCCGTTAAAAGCCAATGCCGAAGGACCGGTTGTTTTAATAAAGGTTACCTCATCTTTTGTACCCACACCAATATCGGTAAATGCACCGCTTACCTGTAAGCCCGAACTATAAACCGCTGTGGCTACATTTTTACAGGCAATTGCTTTCATAATGCTTTCTGTGCCGCCTTTTCTAAAGGCCATGGTATTGGCAAAGGTTTCCAAAACATCAATAAGATTATGGAATGTTTCGGTTACAAAAAGCTGCGGCTGTGGCTTGGTAATATCGTAAGCGTAATTAATCGTATCGATATTATACCAAAGTTTCTCCACATCTTTTTGCATACAGGTTGCACTTTCACCAATAGAAGAAAGCAAACCAGCACCATAAATTTTTGGGTTTTCTAAAGTGCCAATCAAACCATACTCAACCGTCCACCAGTGCAAGCGACCAAGTAAAGCCATTTCAGAAGGTTCGCCCATGTTTTCGCTGATGTAGCGCAGCTCTTTTTCTGCCTTGGCAATCTGAAACTCATCTGTATCTATGGCTTCCTTCAGAATCGATAGTTTCCTAATGGCCTCGTAAAGTTCAAAATCCTTTGCCGAAAACATGGCTTTTGCACCAATTGAGCCAAAATAACTTAAATAATTATTGTAATCCGTATCGGCAATAATAGGTGCATGGCCAGCACTTTCGTGTATAATATCTGGGGCTGGTGTATATTCAATGTGATTAATCTGGCGGATATCGGCAGCAATTACCAGTACACGGTAAGCCTGATATTCCATAAAAGCAGCTGGCGGAATAAATCCATCAACAGTAACGGCGCCCCAACTAATCTTGCCCAGATTGTCGTTCATGGTTTGCAGGTCGGGAATGTGTTCAATACTTAAACCAGCTCGTTGTAAGCCTTTTATGTAAGGGTAGTAAGCAACATTTTTAAGATAGCTATAATTCTGACGCATTACGTAACGCCACACTGCTTGATCTATTGGTGTGTATTTTTTGTAATTTTGGGCAACAATAAATTGCTTTAAATGATTGGGCAATTTTGTTACCTGCGCATTATTAAAATCATTAAAATGGCTCATGGTTAATCTGAAAATAAGTTGGTCGGCAGCTAAGTTATGATGTTGTTTTTATCTTATCAAGAAAGTGGCTGGATAAATTAACAGGCGAAAGTAATAAAGGTTTTAGGCGGGAAAATGATGGATTAATCATTAGAAAAGATGCTGTCGTATTTCATCGGGAAGGTTCTGTCGGGCTGTTTGCTATATCTTTTGCTGCCCTTCGACTCCACCCAGGGTGATCGCAAAAGGATACCGCTTCCATCCCGTTTAGGTACAAAGGCTTATGCTGATGAACCTGGTTTTTCCTGCATGTTGCTAAACAGCGAAAATAGGAGTAATGTTGTGGCCACCTAAACCCGACTGGAACGTAAAGCTTGGAACGAGGTACGAGTGAGGACTTGATTAAAGGCGGGATTGTAGAAACCGAAAATGCTGCTGTAACTGCTTTCCACAAAAAGGATAAGCTTAAAAAGCAATTTATTAGAAAGTCGTCATCTCGACCGAAGCACCGCGGAGTGGAGAGATCTTTAAACTATGTTATTGAAATCAAATTTAAAGATTCTCCTCCAAAGTAGTTCCTTTGGAACACTATGGTCGAAATGACGATACTTCTGATCGACCCAACTCTTTTTATCAGTGCCTCCATGAGAAACAATTATTTAGGACTATTAATGTTTTTTTGCTTTTTTTCTCCGATTTTTTTAACGCTAAACGTAAAGTAGTGCTGATAGAGGTAACTGAAAAGTGCCATTAAAACCGATACCAGTATTCTCGAGAGCATCGCTAAAGTTGGATAATCTCTTAAAAGTTCCAACAAAAACTTCAATAAAACATAATTGGCCAGTATGTTAATGAATTGAAGGTTTAAAAACCTAAAAAGCTGAACCCTCCCTTTTAATTCGCTATGGGTAAATATCACATACTTATTAAGCAAAAAACTGGTTGGAATAGCAACGGCATAATCGACCAATAGCGATGCGGTTTCTCTCTGTAGTACAATTACCCCAAAATCTACTTCTTCGGTTTTAAAAATGAAAAAGTAAGCAAAATAATAACTTAAGATTCCTAACAGCAAAGTACCGCCACCAGTGGCCAGATACCTAAAATTGTGTAAAGAAATAAATTTTTTAAAAGG
>NZ_JBFTRT010000378.1:0-4986 GCF_056399685.1 Pedobacter sp. 01N416 | reverse complement strand
ACTATAAATGAGCCAACCAGATATCTTTCAGTTCTTAGAGAAATCAAAGACATCTGCATTGCGTTAGATATGGAAAAAAAATACATGGATTTCTATTTGTTATACTCTGCGAAAAGTGATCTCAATGAATCAGAGGTACAGTGGTACTGGGATGGTGCAGACAGCACAAATATCGACCGAATAATTGGGAAGGTATTTGAGAATTATCTAGATAGGAATAAAAGTAAATAGTAGTTTTACTACAACTCGTAAATATTCAAATGAAATTTTTGACCAAAATATTATTACTTGTCATTATCGACTTCTGCATTATATGGGTCTGGGTGAGAACAATGGATCCCGATCCCAGTGTATCAATTGGCATAATTTTGCTAATTCCATTTGTGATTGTAATAAATCTTATTATCGCAGGAATTTTATTTTTCTTCAAAAAACAGTACTCGAAATTTTTTTTGATTAATGCAGTGATTTCAGCATTAATCATAAATTTTCTTTTTAGTGCAGAAATTAGTAGACATCAGAGAAATCGACTTGAAAGTTGGAAATTCAAATATAACAACAGGATATATGAGATAGTACATTGGAAATCAGAAGGTACTTTTAGCATGAGTGAACAACTAGATCCTGGCACATCATTGGAATTTCTGGAAGGAAAGTTTGTTGAGTCTAATAAGGAATATTATCTAACTACAGATTCCACTAAATATGTTATCCGAAAAAATGTTCTTTACGGTTTCGGAAATGGAAGTAAGGGGATTGCTTTAAAAAAGAATGACCTCTAGTTTTTGTACTTATGAAATTTAGTTCGATTTATGAAAATTGATCAAATATCAGAAATTGGAATAGATGCGCAGCAAAGGTTTTACATAAAACCCTCATCAGCCCGTTTTGATCTCATTTACAGAACAGCTACAGAAGTACACTGGGATGCGAGCGGACTTTTCCTATTTTCACCGAAGCCGAGAGAATGGAGTTACTTAGATTGGTACAAACACATAGTTGACGTAGTGAATAATGAGTGTGGTTATAAGCTGGTATTGAACGACGAAACTATATGGACAAACATTCCCAAGGAATTAAAGCAAGAAATTATACAATTGAATTAGAAATCGTTTAAATAAAAGCGGAAATGATCTCCGGCCATTCCCGCTCAGCAAATGTATGTCGGCAATGTGCGAGGTCAGTTTTTTCTTAATTCCGCACAGGAAAGAGCGAATCTCTATTTAGGCAAACTTTATTAGTGGCATATTTTTAGACAATTTCGACGGCTGTTGGCACTAGCGGTACAGAAGACCTTGTTTTTTTATCCCTTTTGCCTTTAACACCGAATCACCCACCATTTTTTGTGAATTCGCGCGAATTTTGGCAATCCCCAAAAGCAAAAACCCTGCTAATCGTGCGATTGCAGGGTTTGATACATTTTGATGGTCTTTAGTATGATCCCGGAGGGACATGTATACCTCCTGATCTGTTTAGACTGTAGCGTTAAACTTTAGGTAAGCTGTAGCCGTTGTGATACTGGGCCAACAGGTATTTATCGTTTACCTTCTGGTCTGTAAACTGATGTTTGGCATTGTCCCATGATAATTTTTGTCCGCTTCTGAAGGCAAGATTTCCCATTTGGGCAACGGTAGCTACATGCGCAGCATCTTGTATAGAACAATTCAGTTCTTCTTTTTTTCTGGATCTCACCACACTAAAGAAATTGACCATATGATTGTCCAGTCCATTGTCTGAAGATTTAACAAAGGGCTTACTCACTTTATTGCCGCTTACCTTTTCTTCAATAACTTCCCAGCCTTGCCTGTTGAGGATCAGCGTGCCGTTGTTACCGATATAGGCAATCCCATGGTTGCGGTTGTAAGAGCCGTTATCAATGCCCATGGCAGAATCCCATACCATGTTGAACTTGTCAAACTCATATAAGGTAGTGAGCGTATCAGGCGTTTCTTCATACAGATCGGGATAGGCGAAGCGGCCACCCAGTGCAGATATGGTTTTTGGTACGGGTGAATTCATGCCCAGCAAGCCATAATCCAATAAATGCACGCCCCAGTCGGTCATTAACCCACCGGCATAATCCCAGAACCAGCGGAAATTGAAGTGATATCTGCTGGCATTGAATGCTCTTTTATTCGCCGGCCCAAGCCACATGGCATAATCAACGCCTGCAGGGGGTAGGGTATCTGGTACTATGGGGGCAGGTTTCATCCAGCCCTGGTAACACCATACTTTTACCGTTCTGATATTTCCTAGCTGGCCACTCTTTACAAAATCAACAGCATCTTTAAAATGTTGCTGACTGCGCTGCCATTGACCTGCCTGCACAACCTTATTGTATTTTTCCTGCGCTTTGACCATGGTACTGCATTCGACAATAGAGTTGCCGACCGGTTTTTCGACATATACATCTTTACCTGCCTGTACTGCATGGATCATCATCAGGGCATGCCAGTGATCGGGTGTGCCGATAATTACGGCGTCGACATCTTTGTTATCGAGCAGCGCACGATAATCTTTATATCTTTTTACTTTCGCGGCGTCAACATTCATCGACTTTAATTCGGCCATCCTTTCATCAAGCACATTGGCATCACTGTCGCACAGGGCGATCAGGTTTACGCCCGGTACTTTGAGGGCCGCTTTGAGGTCGGACCATCCCATGCCTTTGATTCCTATTACACCAATATTGATTTGGTCGTTTGCGCTAATAGTCTTACTGAAAAGGGCATAGGCAGGATTGTCTAAGGCAGAAAGCAGGGCAGTGGTTCCTACTGCGGTTGCAGCGTAGTTGAGGAAATTTCTACGGTTTAACATTTAATTTAGGTTAGATTTATACTGAAAGTAAATTACAAAATAATTAGCGGAGCATCCAGGGTATGGGTAAAATTAATAAGAATGTTACCAGGCCGGCGCTTCTGTTCGAATCCCTTTTAAACAAAAAATCCGCCAAATTCGTTGGAGCATTTCTATGATCGCGCTGAAACGTACACTTAGTGCGAAGATCAGCACTTAATAGTATTTAATGCGGTTTAAATTTTGACTCACCTAATCGCTCTATATGTTTTAGATGCAATTGCTATTAATGAAATATTTTAAGTGAAAAATTTCAGGAAATTTCGGGATTGTGAATAAAAATTGATGAATTAAGAAGACTTAGAATAATTTTAATTTAACGACTTCCTGAATTCAAGAGGCGAAATATCAGTTTTAGCTTTAAATAATTTACTAAAAGATTGAGAATGCTCAAACCCCAATTCATAAGCAATTTCACTCACTGAAAGTTCAGTTGTTGAGAGTTTTTCTTTGGCTTTTTCAATCAGCTTTTCGTGGATGTGCTGTTGCGTGGTTTGTCAGGTTAAATTTTTCAAAAGACTCCGCATATAGTATTGCGACATATTGAATTTGTCTGAAAGAAGCCGAACACTCGGCAAACCTTGTTCTTTGAGATTATTTCCTTTGAAATAATCTTTGAGCAGAATTTCCAGACGTTCCAAAAATTGATGATGCGCTTTATAACGCGTAATAAACTGTCGCTGATAAAATCTTTGAGAATAATTCAAAAGCGTTTCTAACTGAGAAATAATAATGCGCTGACTGAATTTATCAATGTTGGTTTGATATTCCTGCTTGATGTTATCAGTAATTTGCTGGATTTTTATTTCTTCATCTTCGGATAAAAATAATGCTTCATGGACAGAATAGTCAAAGAATTCATATTTCTTGATTGCGCTTGCCAATGGCGTATTCCAAAGAAAATCCGGATGAATCATCATCATCCATCCGGACGGATTTTTGCCATTTTCTTCTCGTATGACGCTCAGAATCTGATGTGGAGCCATACAGAACATCACGCCTTCATCAAAATCGTAATCCTGCTGCCCATATCTATATTTATGATTCATATCTCTCTTGACAGAAATCATATAAAAATCAAACATCAAACGCTGCTTTCCGCTTTCCAAAGCCGGCGCCATATCTTCAAAATTAATCACACTGATGAGCGGATGTTTTGGCTTTGGCAAGCCACGCAAAGTGTGAAATTGAGAGATGGTTTTTATTCTTATTGGCGAATCAGACATCCGTTTAATATTTAATCAAATTTAATGAATATAAAGGTACAGACTATTTTGCCTCAGAGAAATAAACATCATTTTGCAAATCTTCCATCAAAGTTGGGTGTTGAGGATTCCAACCTAATGTTGTCTTAGTTACTTCACTTGAAGTCAGATTGTTAAGCTTTACAAAATGTGCAAACCAGCCGAAATGTGCTGCTGCTTCATCGTTTGTTAGGGAAACAAGTGGAATCTGCAATTTTTCTGCAATAAAAGTTGCAATGTCTTTAAATGGAATTCCCTGTTCTGCAACTGCGTGATATCTAGTTCCGCTTATAAAAGGTTTTTCCAAAGCTAATCGGTACAGTTTTGCTGCATCAAGTCTGTGGACAGCAGGCCAGAAATTATTGCCATCATTAATAATTGCAGCCTTTCTTTTTTCTTTTGCAATATTAATCGAGGTCGGAACAAAACCAATTACATCTCCTTTACCGTGAACAGATGGAGAGAGTCTTACAACGGCAACTTTCACACCTTTTGCAGCTACGGCGTCAGCTGCATTTTCTGTTGCGATTCTGGGATGCGGATTGTTTGCGGAAAGATCTTTTTCAGTTGTGATTCCCTCTTTTGAAAAAAGTGCAGTTCCTGAAGTGATGAGAAAAGATTTGTCTGTTCCCATTAAAGCTTCGCCTATTGTTTCAATCACTTTTCCATCAAGTTTACACATTTCCTCAAATCTTGTAAAATCGTGGACAAATCCTAAATGAATCACTGCATCTGAAGCGATAGCTCCTGATTTCAAACTTTCAAAATCGTTTAAATCTCCGCTGTGTGCTTCTGCGCCGGCTTCAATCAATTTGTTTACTGATTCTTGCGAACGAGCCAATCCCAAAACCTGGTGCCCATGGGCTAATAATTCCTGTACTACGGC
>NZ_JBFTRT010000377.1:0-4998 GCF_056399685.1 Pedobacter sp. 01N416 | reverse complement strand
TAAACAAATGGCTTAATGCGGGGTTAAACGTATCAGGAATTTACAATATAACAAAAACTAATGACGGGTTTGGCTATGGTGTGGCGAGGATGGCCCTGGAATCTTTTCCTTTTATTCCCGTAAAACTGCCTAACGGAAAATGGGGCGCTGATTACATGCATAAATTAGGTGAAACTCCGGTCAACCCTGTTGCAGAGGCGACCAATGATGTTAACCTAACCCACCGAACCCTTGTTTTCGCCAATACATATCTGGAGACTGTTCTTTCTCCAAGCCTAAGTTTCAAAACGAGTCTTTCAGGTCAGGTGAATTCAAGTAAAAATAATTTTGCCTATAGTGGTGATTTCCTGGACAGAGGTCAAAATACCGGTATCAGCGCCTCGATAAGTACCGTTCAAAATCTGTACTGGCAAAGCTCAAGTTATTTTACCTACAATAAAACATTCAGCGAAATTCACAAAATTAACGCAACCCTGGGGGCGGAGTGGTCACAAACTTCCAATGAAACCTTTGCGGACGGGGTTTCGGGTTTTGATGGCAGTTATTATCTGTTTAATAATTTAGGCGCAGCCAATATTGCCAATCCACCAAGTTCTTCAGCATATCTTAAGCAGACCAATTCGTATTTTGGTAGAATCGTATACTCTTTGGCGGATAAATATTTGTTTACTGCCACAGGCCGCTACGATGGAGCGTCAGTGTTTGGTGAGAACCATAAATTTGCATTTTTCCCTTCAGCGGCAATCGCCTGGCGTGTTTCACAGGAAGATTTTTTAAAGGACAGCAAGGTAATCAGCAATTTAAAGCTTAGACTAAGTTACGGAAGTACCGGAAATTCTTCCATTGATCCTTACCGGTCGCTGAGTACACTGGCTACAAATTTCACAGTTCTGGGAGGTGTGAGGACCGCGGGGGTTGTGCAGGGTGTTATTGCCAATCCGGATTTAAAATGGGAGCAGACCAATCAGCTTGATTTGGGAATGGACCTGGATTTATTTGCAGGGCGTATAAATATCGTTGCCGATATTTATAATAAAGTGACCGATAATTTGTTGCTTAATGCGCCGGTTCCGCTATCAACCGGTTATGATAACGTATTAAAAAACATTGGTTCGGTCCGTAATAGGGGGCTTGAGCTGGGAATTACTTCAAATAACCTGACCGGAGATTTAACCTGGAGCACCACATTCAACATTGCCTTTAACAAAAATAAGGTACTGGCATTGGGCACCAACAATGAAGATATATTTCCGGGGCCGTCAGTGCTCGATCAGATAGGTATTTTAAGAGTAGGAGAACCGGTAGGATCTTTATGGGGCTACCAGCAAGATGGCACCTGGGGTTCAGATGAGGTAACACAGGCGGCCAAGTACGGGAAACTTCCCGGCGATCTTAAGGTCGTTGATCTAAACAATGATGGGCTGATTAATTCAAAAGATCAAACCATACTTGCGCACTCTTATCCAAACTATACAGGGGAATTGATTAACAGATTGAAGTACAAGAATTTTGATTTCTCTCTGGATATCGGCTTTAGCCAGGGAAACAGCGTCTTTAATATTGGAACGCTTATTCAGGAGCAGAGGCAAACTTATGCCAATGCCTTTACAACTGTTCTTAACGCATGGACACCGACAAATCAAAAAACGGAGGTAGGTTATGTACGTCTGAACAACGATGCCCATGGATCTACCTTGCTCCAAACATCGAGGTACATCAGTGACGGATCTTTTATCAGGGGTAGAAACCTGACATTGGGCTATACTTTTCCAGAGTCTGTTGCTGGTAAGATCAGTATGAGCTCATTGAGGGTTTTTGCCGGTTTGCAGAACTTCTTTATGATTACCAAGTATAAAACCGGTTACGATCCGGAATCATCATCCTGGGCACCGTCTCTGGCTTTTTCCTACGGAATCGATTTGTATGGCGAACCCAGACCAAGAATATTTAATCTTGGATTAAGCATGAGCATTAAATAATATCAACCTGTAAAATTTGCTAGTCATGAAAAAATTTATAAAACTATCAGTCGTTGCATTCGCCCTGCTTGCAATGTCATCCTGCAAAAAATTCCTCGATGAGAATCCGCCAAGTGCCTATACGCCGGATAATTACTACAAAACTCTTGCCCAGGCGCAAAATGCCGTTAACGGGATTTACGCCTCGGTCGGTACGATATACAGTCAGGGGGGCAATTTTGATGATTTAAGTTTATTGTTGCTCGAAATGCCAACCGGTCAGGCCAATACCGATATTAGCCAGTCGACCAACAATCAGGAGTTGCTACGCCTGAGCACAAGCTCTGCGAATCTGTACGTACGTCAATGGTGGAGGACCTGTTATCAGGGAATTAACGCAGCAAATCTGGCCATTGCCAATATTTCAGCTATGTCGGCTACAGCGCTGACTGCGACTCAAAAGAGTCAGTTAATCGGGCAGGCACAGTTTTTAAGAGCATGGTTTTATTTTAACTTGGTGAGGATTTATGGAGATGTACCCTTATTAACTGCTCCAACATCCAGTGTAGAAAGCGCACAGGTTCCAAGAAACCCTGTTAAAGATGTATATGAGAAATTAATTGTGCCTGATCTGTTATCGGCAGAGCAAAGCGGTTTACCGATTACAGATAACACCGGAAGAGTATCGTTGGGCGCAATAAAGGGCTTACTGGCCAAAGTATATGAAACGATGGCTGGTTATCCGCTGCAGCAGGCCGATAAATACGCTTTAGCCAAGCAAAAAGCACTGGAAGTTATCTCATCAAATCAATTCACATTTTACAGCAATTACGATCAGTTCCGTGACCCCGTGAATGACAATAAGATGGAGAATATTTTTATGGCCCAATATGCAAGCACAACGCTGGCTAATCCAATGTTTAACTATACACTTCCTTTGTTTGCGGGGGTAAGCGGTGCCAATGGGGGTACAGGTGCGCTAACACCGGATTTAACGTTTTACAAATCATTCACTCCCAGTGACAAAAGAGGGAAGGAAAACCAATATTTTTATTCTCATTACGCAAGTCAGGCAACGGGTGCTGATATTCAGTTTTCAACCGGACAGCACATTTTTAAATACTTTAATAATGTTAGCTATACCGCTAATGCACCGTCAGGGAAATGCTATTCGTTAATTCGTTTAACAGATATTATGCTTTTATATGCGGAAGCACAAAACGAAGCGGATGGAACTCCTGATGCTAATTCATATACATATTTGAATCAAATCAGGACAAGAGCCGGATTACTTCCCTTAGCCGGACTTACCCAGACGCAGTTTCGTGAAGCGGTATGGCGTGAACGGAACCATGAACTTTGTTATGAAAATATAACATGGTTTGATATGGTCCGGACCCGGATGGCATATGATACCAAGAACGATAAATTTGTTGCCCTGGTGGGCTATACCTTTCCGTACGGATCGAATATCACTTTTGCGACTAAAAATTTATTGTTCCCATTGCCTCAATCGGAAATACAGGCAAACCCTAAGCTTACACAAAATGCCGGATACTAGCATATGAAAATTAAACTGTCTAAATAATTGATATCGAATAACGGGAGATAGGATATTATTTTCCTGTCTCCCGCTAATAAATAACCGAAATCAAAGAATTGAAAGGTCAGTTTAAAATTGAAATAAACCCATTAYTATAAAACATTCGTTAAAGAAAATTTATGACTACAAAAAAGATGACTGCTGCAACTGCCTATATAGAAAAACAGGYRGCGCATTTTCGTAATTATATGCAATCTGCGGAGTTGGGGCATGAGAATGCCATGGCTAAGCTGGTTATTAAATGCGCTGTTGCTGCYTTRCTCTTAACAGCGGCTTTACCCGCATTTTCTCAAAACTATAACAAAACCGTCTCACCTATASCRCTTCCRCMACCGGTATCAAATTTGCTTCCCGGAAAAAAAGCRCCTGTAGTAACCGATATCTGGGTAGTGTTTAAAACACATTGCGATCTGGGTTATACCATGCCTGCAAGTGCCGTRTTTAAAAAATACCGTGAAGATATGATGGACAATGCCACCCGCTTAATAGAAGCCGACAAGAAAAAACCGGTTAATGAACGTTTTAAATGGACGATTGCCGGCTGGCCCATGAAGGGTGCCATATTAGGGCCATTGCAAACGCCTGAGCGGCGAAAAAAGGTAGAAGAGGCACTCCGGGAGGGTACAATAAGYGTACATGCCCTGCCTGCTACCATAGAATCGGACGTAATGGACCAGGAAGATTACGTAAGAAGCCTGATCTTCTCTTCTCAGATTGCCCGTGACTATGGRCATCAGTTGCCTATTGCCGCAAAGATGACCGATGTGCCAGCCCAYAGCTGGTTRCTTCCGACCTTGTTGCATCATGCAGGTATAAAATTCCTGCAGATTGGATGTAATTACACGGTGCAGCCGGTACGCCTGCCGCAACTTTTTTGGTGGGTAGGTCCCGATGGATCGAAAGTGCTTTGTAATTACACCCCACACTATGGYTCGGGYGTAACACCCCCGGAGAACTGGCCCTCGAAAAATTACCTGGCCGTAATTATGACGCATGATAATACCGGCCCACCTWCGCCCAAAGAAATTGAAGAAGTAAAAAAACAGGTAGCCGGAATGAAAGACGTCCGCTTGCATTTTACCGACCTGGATGAATATGCAAAAGTTTTATTGGCCGAAAATCCACAAGTGCCTACCATTCGTGGTGATATGGTTGATCCATGGATCCATGGGGTAATGGCCATGCCTCAGGAATCAAAAACAGCGAGGAACATCCGTCCGCTTGAACCGGCCTTGGATATCCTGAATACACAATTGAAAGGATGGGGAATTTCAACTACATCATTAGCCGGACCTTTGGCAAAGGCTTATGAAAACAGCATGCTTTTTGGAGAACATACATTTGGAGCATCTTCACCAGGTTACGGTGCGTTTTCAAAAGATGGAAAAACACAACTATCAGAAGCAGAACGTTATAAATACAATGATGACTTCATTC
>NZ_JBFTRT010000376.1:0-7756 GCF_056399685.1 Pedobacter sp. 01N416 | reverse complement strand
CCCTTATTTGCCGTTCTTGGATGGATGGTGAGTTTTTATGAGAAAAAAGTTATAAACCTGTTTTGATGCCAGCTGTTTTTAATGCTGTTCCTGTTCTCTGAACTTAGTGGCCGTTACAGTGAAATGTTTACCAAATACTACTTCGTTATACTCGTTTTCTTGCTGATGGGCGCATTTTATCAAAAAGCATTTGGTTACTTGTCCAGGTTATTTAGCAATGTCTGAAAGTAATAAACTTCGTAAATGGTTTCTTAGGTCAAAAAATCAAGATAGCGGTGACCATGGTGAAATGTCTTTTTTTGCTCACCTGGATGTACTCCGTAAACATCTGATCAGATCGGCCCTTGTGATAGCTTTAACAACAATCTGGGCCTTTTGTTATTATGATTTCGTTTTCGACAAGATAATCCTAGGCCCAAAAAAGGCTGATTTCCCAACCTACAGGATAATGTGCTGGATCAGTGACCGTTTTAACTTAGGTACCAGCTATTGCCTTAAAGAGATCAGCTTCAAGATCATCAATACCGAAATGRCCGGACAGTTCAATCTTCAGCTCAATTCATCGGTTATTGTCGGGATTATATTGGGTTTTCCTTATCTTTTGTTCGAGCTATGGCTCTTTATCAAACCGGCCCTACATTTAAGAGAGAGAAAAGCAGCAAGAGGTTTTGTTTTTTATGCTACCCTGCTTTTTCTTCTGGGCATTTTGTTTGGCTACTACATTATTGCTCCTTACTCGATACGTTTTCTTGTGGGCTTCCATGTGAGCGAAGTAATCGAAAACCAGATCACCATCGATTCCTATCTGTCATCAATTGTTACCCTTACTCTTGGAACGGGAATTATTTTTGAAATGCCCATCGTTGTATTAATTCTTTCAGGATTGGGCCTGCTAACACCTAAACTGATGCGAAGTTCCAGAAGGTACGCGGTTGTAATCATGTTGATTATTGCAGCGGTAGTTACCCCTACCCCTGATATACAGACCATGCTGATTGTATTCTTGCCGTTGATGATACTTTATGAGATCAGTATCATGGTAGCGGTACGGGTTGAACGGAAAAACATGCAGGCTCAGGGATAGGCATTACTACCAACCTCGTATTTACCTGTCTCACTATTGGCGGACCTGTAATTATGCTATTACAATGAATATTGGCTCAGCAAGAAAATGGATTCTTCAGTTTTGCAACAGAATCTACGGTGATATTTGTGTTATATTATAATTCATATTCATGCGATACCTTTTAACTGTACTTTTCCTTATAACTTTATCTAATACCTTATTTGCACAAACCAATCCCGGAAAGGGAAAAATTTCCGGAACAGTTATCGATGCCACTACAAAAGAGCCAATTGATTTTGCGACCGTCACCATTTTCAAAACAGGAACAAAAACTGTGGTCAACGGCATCAGTTCTAATGCTCAGGGAAACTTTACGGTTTCTGGTCTTGCAAACGGTGTATATAAAGTTGCTGTAGATTTTATAGGTTACAAAGAAAAAATCTTCGATCCGGTAACCATCAGTGCAACATCATCCAATATTCATCTTGGTACTACTTTATTGGTTTCTACGGTAGATCAGTTGCAATCTGTAACGGTTACAGCCAAAACGCCCATTATAGAGAACAAGATCGACAAAACCGTTTACAATACCGCTAACGATCTTACCGCACAGAACGGTGTGGCTTTGGATGTGTTAAAAAAAGTTCCGATGGTAAGTGTTGATATCGATGGAAATGTGGAACTGCAGGGAAGTGGAAGCGTCCGTTTTTTAATCAATGGCAAGCCCTCCAGTATTTTTGGTGCCAGCCTTGCTGATGCGCTGCAGTCGATTCCCGCCAGTCAGATCAAAAGTGTAGAAGTGATTACCAGTCCGGGTGCGAAATATGATGCCAGTGGCACAGGGGGGATCATCAATATCGTATTAAAAGATAATAAATTCCAGGGCATGAACGGAAGTGTCAATGTTTCTGCCGGAACAAGATTGGAAAACGGATCGGTAAACCTGAATGTAAAAAAAGGAAATTTTGGTGTTGGTGTTTTCTTTAGTGGGAACAAACAGTTCAACACGGTTACAAAAAGTTCACTTGACCGCCTTTCCTATAATAATACCAGAGATACGATTAACAGGTTTTTTCAGGACGGAAGCAACCCTACCAAAAGAGGGAGCTACCAGACTGGCATCAATCTGAACTGGAGCATTACACCTAAGGATGAAGTCACAGCTACCTTTGGTTACAATCATTTCAATAATAACGGAAGTGGGGTTACCAACCAAAACCAACAATACCTGCTTGCCTCATCTGGGCTTTTGTTATCCAATATCCAGAGCACCAGAAATTCGGTCAGTAATTTTAACGCCAACTCAACCGATATTAGTTTAGCCTACAAAAAAAGTTTCAAAAAAGGAGGTCATGAACTGGATTTTCTCTATAATTCGAGTTTTGGAAACAACACCGTTCGTACTTCACAAACCTCTGCCTACCTGAACGGCAATTATCCAACAACCGGATTACAGAGCTCGAACCCTGGTAAAGAAAATGAGACCGAACTTTCTGTTAACTACACTTTGCCTGTAAGCAAAAAACTCACAATTGAAAGCGGAGTAAAAATGAATATAGACGACCTGAACAATAATGTGGTTACGGATACTTTAACCACAAACGGATCGTATATTAACAATGCCAACCAAACCTATGGCTTTAATTATAAGAGGAATGTATATTCGGCCTACCTGTTGAAGCCTGAAATCGGCAATAACTTTGAATTGGGTTACAGCAAAAACTTTAAAAACGGAGCAAACATTTATTTTGCTGGATATTTCAGGAGAAATACCGATGATATGCAGCAGCTTACCACCTATTATGACGTATTGACCATCAATGATATCGATTATTCTGCTGTTTCACTTACCCAAAGATTCAATCTGGGCACGCAGACAAGCATTGGCGCGAGTTTATTTGCTTCGGTACCTATAACCAAAAAATTGAACCTGCGCACCAACATACAGGCAGGCAACAGAGACAATGTATCGCCTGGCCTGGCAAGTGTTAGTGCATTTGCCTACAGAACCAACCTAAATGCAAGTTATGAGCTTCGCAATAATCTTTTGGCAGAAGTTTTTGGAAATTATAATTCATCACAAAAAAACTTAAGGAGTACAAGACCCTCAGTATTCAACTATAGTATCGCGATAAGAAAACAGTTTCTCAACAAAAATGCGAGTATCGGTTTAACAGGAGTAAATCCTTTCAACCGGAATCTCACGCAGAGACAGACCAGCTTTGGCCCAAATTTCGATCAGACAAGCCTTAGGTTTGTTCCTGTACGGTCCTTTGGGTTAACATTATCCTATAAATTTGGCAAGCTACAGTTTAAAAAAGATTCGAAAGAAGACAATGGGCCGCAGCTGCCCGATGTTGGCGGGGGAAAATAGTTTTAAGGCCGTAGTCTCCCAAAAAAGCAGCTAACTATTTGAGAAAAAATACAAAAAGGAAAAAATACTGATTAGCAGAGAACCGTTGGCATAGGGCTTTGTTTAAACGGTTCTCCGGCTTTCGCTCTTAATTGCTAGGTGCTTAAGGAATTGTAATTGTCTCAAGTTCTACAACATGTGCACTAAAAAAGCCAAGTGCTCCACCACTGACATTACTTACCAGATTGGCGGGAGCTGCCCGGTCGGCAGAACTGCTGGCATTGAAAAGGCTAAATAAATAGGTGTATACCGGAGCCTCAACGCCATGCATTTCTACAGTAAGCCTGTCACCCTTAACAAGTCCTTACTATGATCTTTTCCTTACTATGATCTTTTGTCCTGTTTTAAAAGACAAGGTATTCGTTGATCTCCTTATCGGAAGTAAACTCATCACTGAAAACCTCAATTTCACTATATTGATTGTGATTATGACTCGTCGTATATTTACTTGTCGTTTGGTGGCAGATATTATCAATCGTATCATCAAACCTTCGAACTGAACTCCACAGATTTTCACCAAAAGCAACGAAGAACCTCAAAAGTAGCCTACCCATTTCGGGTCAAATGGTCATAACTTGATTGCCTCCTAATTTGTGGAAGACAGAGACATATTAAGTTTATGGTCGGGGGCCTTGCCAAAGTGGCTAGTGTACCATTCAATCAGTTTAGGAGATTTAAACTGGTTATTTCCATTTATTCCTCTAATAAAACGTTTGGCAGATTTAGTTCCATTTTCCCCTTCCATGGCTTGATAAAGAACATAATCCACAATAATTTTATCATCTGGCTTGGGGCCTTTGTAAGCCAAAATTGCTCCATCCTTCCCGATGATGAACGGTGCCGGATCGCCGATCGCCAAAATTTTATGGAATTTGGCAGACGAAACATCAGCACCTAATTTATTGGTTGATGAGGTATCTGAACCTACATATAGACTGGCAAAAATTACGTCGGAATATTTAGCAAAGCGTTCCTTTAGCAACCGGTATGATTTTTCCTGCTGAACTGAGAGTTTCTTATTTCCCCAAACATATAGATAGACCGTTTTTCCCCTGTATAAGCTGCCAAATGAGTGATTACTTCCATCAGCATCCACAATTTGTATATCAGAAATATAAGTATCGGTATAATCATTATAGTCTTTAACCAAAAGTTTGGCGATTCCTTTCACCATCATTGTGCAGGAACTACCAAGGACACAAAGGGCAATAATAAACAAGTAAGTATATTTCTTCATCTTCTTTAAAGCTTGTTTGACGCTGGTAACGTGTATTTGAATTAGTTTATATAGGAGAGACGACAAGAATTGATCGAAGGTTGCATCAACATTCTAAAATATTTTTATCAATGACTATTAGAAACGGTGCGAGACTTATTTTGAAATCTTCAACTCTGATTTACGCTTCAAATCATCAACAAAAAAGTTCGTTAAAGATCTCGTTAAGAGCACCAAAAATTTAACATGTGATATATTTAATAAACTATTCAATGTATGTTTTTAAACGAAAACGATTAGAGCAGATAATATTGATTAAAAAAAATCTGATTTTGAAAACGTCTTTTAAAATGTATGATAATTTAATACCTTTTAAACAAAAAATTTGCAAGAAAAATAGAGGTGAGTTTTTGGCGACCTAATGCCAAATACGATTTTAACTTCCTTAAAAACAAATAATTAAAACCAAAGGTCCTACACCCTTTCATTCCACCCTAAATTTAATAAAGGAATCTTGTCCTTCGCAACAGGGATAGCAGCGGATACCGGCCTGTGGTTAAGGCCTGAAGGCGTATGAGCGGATAGCCCGGCAGTTGCCAAAAAAAATATAAAGCGGCTATCAAAATTAGACAACCGGGCATAAAACAAAAAACTTCGACACTTGCCCAGGTCTACGCACATATATTTGAATGACTGTATGCCAAACGAAAAGCCACTGATCTATACCAGTGGCTTTATTTCCCAAAACAGTCTCCTGTTTATTTTGCGCTGTTCTTTTTCTCCGTAACCTCAGCCCTGATCTCTTGGGCAAGGTTTTTAAGGTCTTGCATTGCTTTACGTACACGTGTACCGGCTGCTGCATTTCCACCATCATAAAATTTCGTCACATCAGCCTCAACTGAAGCGATTACTTCCTGTACCTGTTTGAATTTGTCCATAACTGTTTTTTAAGGGGCCAAAGGGCCCGGATATAATTATTTTGTCCTTGGAAACCGTGTTCCAGCCCCAAAACTAAACATTTAAGCGGGAAAGCAAAAAAAAGAACTATTGAAAACCAAGATGCCCGGCTTCACTGCTTACCCCTATCGCATTGGCTCTCCACAGGATAAAGCCCAGCCTGCCGCAGCATTCCGCAACAAAATACTCGATATCCGCAGGTACATCATTCACGATACGGTAGCGGATTTTGTATTTCGGGTTATAGCTGATATAGACAACCAGATCATCGTCTGAAAATCCCCTGCCTGACAAAGGCTTGAAATGGGCTTCCTGTAATTCCTTTGCGGTCCGGACCAAACGGTCGTTCATTACTTTGGCCAATGCTTTTTCAGGCTTAAAATCTGTCTCTAAAATAGCCAGTACGGTTACGGTCATCAGGCAAAAATAGACAGATTAGGCACATTGACAAATGCTTTAGGATAAGCAACTGAAAATCAGGCAAAATATTTTTTCAGACCAAATTTATAGTGCGCAAAAGTCAGTCTTAAGGCAATAACCAGCTTTATACACAGTTGTAAAAGGAATAACCAGGCAGTTTACATTGATCAGTTTTTCTAATTTCAGGTTGACTATTTACCTGAATACCATCTGTTTTATCTTCCTGCTATAAAGAACTTTCTTCCACTTGTTCCTGCTTGTCCAAAAGAGCAGACTTTATCAAAGTAAAAGCATAGTCCCCGGCTTCGGCAACGAAATTCATACTTTCCTTTAAGCCTGGATATTTCAGGGAAAATGGCCACTCGTTCCGTTTTTAAAGTGAGGCCACATTTCGCTTCAAACTGGTTCATCATCACTTTTGGTGAAGAATTATGTATGATGGCGAATCTGAAAATCAGGAATTTCTGCCTACTTTCAATACCGAACATAAAAGCTCTTAAAAACAAAAATCATTTTTTTTATACTTTATATTGATATATCAATTATGTTTGCATCAACATAATTGATATGAATAACAAAAACCCAACAGCAACAGTACTTTATTTGATTGAACAAGCAATTAAGGAGTATAGAAAAATTTCACAAAGGAATATCTCAAAAATTGTAAAAGATATTACAGTAGATCAATGCCTAGTCTTAATAATCCTTAACAAGAATGACAAAATTTCTCAAAATGAATTGGCAAATCTTGTTTTTAAGGATAATGCATCCATCACGAGAATGATAGAATTAATGGTTAAAAAAGATTATCTAAATAGAACTATTCATAAAGGAGATAGAAGGAAATTTAATCTTGAAATAACCGAAAAAGGAAAAAAAACGCTAGAATTAATAAACCCAATTGCAAAACTGAATAGAGAAACGGCACTAAATGGTTTGTCGTTGGAAGAGATTAATTTACTCGAAAAAATATTAAATAAAATAATTACTAATTGTAAAATCTAAGAAATGAAAAAAGTATTTAATCTATTGTTAATCTACGTTGTAATCTGCTTCAACTCAAAAGCGAATGCCCAGGATTTTACGGAAAGTAATAAACAAATATTGGAAATAGCAGATAAAATTAATAAATATTACATTTTTGAAGATGTTGCAAATCAACTTTCTAAAAAATTAAAATCGGAAATAGATCTTAAAACTTTTGACAATCTTTCTGATGCAGAATTTGCAAAATCTCTTTCAAAATATTTAACAAGAAACGGTAATGATCTGCATTTCAATTTATTATACCGTCCGGGTAAAGAGGAAGAAAAAGCAGTCAATGAAAAGGAATTGCTAAAAAAATACGATGCTATTAACAAACAGTGGAATTATGGTTTTGATAAAGTGATGAGATTAGACGGAAATATCGGTTATATTGAATATACCGGATTTCCCGAAGGAAATAAATCTGCTCAACAAATTTTAGATGCTACAATGAATTTTGTTTCAAATACAAATGCTTTGATTATAGATTTAAGGAACAACCGGGGCGGTGATGGCAAAATGGTAAGGCTATTTTTAAGTTATTTTTTTAATGAAAGAATTAAATTGAGTGAGATTTACACCAGATATAATAATAAAACCGAAGAGAAGTACACCTATAAAAAAGTAAATGGCAAAAAGTATTTAGATAAACCTGTAT
>NZ_JBFTRT010000375.1:0-6632 GCF_056399685.1 Pedobacter sp. 01N416 | reverse complement strand
AACCTAATAAAAGGCCATCATCTTGATTGTAACCTGCATTTAACAGCCACGAATTACGACGATACATATCTTTTGGTATATAACTGAAGTTCGAGGTATCATTAGAAATAATTTTTCTGATTTTACTGGCATCCTCTCCATTATAAGTTGCCTTATCCGTTCTACCATATAACTTTACAGATCCGTTGCTATTTGCAAAATCGTAAACTTTAGTACCCTTGCCACCGATAATCCGCAATTTAATATTCGATTTTTTATTGTTCAGGATCAAGCTGTCGTTACCATTGTGCATGTACACCCTGATTTCTTTGGTTACTTTGGGATCGAATTTCCGATCGAAGAGTTCGTCTTTGATATTACCCTCTTTAGAAATTTTATTGATTTTTACGCGTAACCCATCGTTTTCAGCATCGGTAATCTGAATCAGTTCATTTTTATTGGTTACCTCGATATCTACAATGCGGTTAAAGAAATGATAATACTGGTTCATTAACTTTGGCAAAGTGGCTATCCGGTTACGCATCTGTGCCAAAAAGGCATCGTGATGTAATGAGTAACTTGGTTCAGGGAGTTTTTTTAGTGCTTTCTCGAAAACGGCATCGTTATAGTTTGCGCAGAAATCTTTCACAATTTTATCAAACTCCTCTTCATCAATATTGGCTGTCCAACGGCTGCTGATTTCTCTTCCTTCCCATAAAAACCAATTGATATCTTTTATACCACGTTCATAACCCTGCATCATGGGTAATAATGACGAAGATTGTGTGTATCGCTGTAAAAGGCCGTCAGATCTGAAAAAAACCTGATCGCGATCTCTTGGCACCGGCGAATAAAGCGAACCATCTTTAGTTTTGATTTCTTTCCAACGCCATTGGTCTTCATGTCTGTCCCAATCGCCCAATAATACATCAAACGCCCTGGCTTTTACCCAGGCAGGTTCATCTAATCTATTATCGTTATCATCAGTTAGTTTTTTATCCATTTTCGGAGAACTGTCTGATTCTCCTGTGGGTTCTCTTTCTTCGAACAAACACAAAGTATTGGCAAATGCCGATTCAAATTCGCCTAAGTTGTCATCAGGAGAAACCCAGCCAATAATCGGGTTGCTATGCGGGATACCGCCAGCCTTAGCAAGTTCGGGAACTACCAGTGCCGAAAACGGATGCTGTGCGGACATGTTATCCTTTATAATATCTTTAGCAAAAGTTTCGCGCAATGCGGCAGGCAAAAGTACTTCAGGGTATTTCTCCACGCTACGCAAAACATATTCTTTACCGTTTTTATCTTCTAATCGTAAAGAACGCGATTGATTGCCTCCACCGCGCTGAGTCGCTTTTAAACCACCCATCATTTGAGAAACCCGTAATACAGGAACCTTTGTTTTTGCAGCATATTCTTTACGGTAATTTTCGCCAAAAATAGCACGGTGAAAACGGCCAACGCTATCATATTCGGGCTTAATACGTACAAAAATACTATCAGCGGTAATCGGTTTATCTCTATTCCTTATTATTTGAGGAATGGTTTCGAACTTTTTAATGTAACTGTAAACTCTTTTAACGCTCGTATCCGAATAAATGTAATATTCGTAGCGCATATCGTTGTTTTTCAACTGATCGGCAACCACGTAGCCCTGCTGCATTTCGTGAAACAAAGAAGTTTTACCCTCTTTATTTGGCGACACCTTTGAACCCGAACCACTGATAACCTGCAATTGTTTCCCTTTAATTAACTGTAAACCATGCTCATGCCCCGCTACATAGGTTACATTTGGGTAATCGCCAAATACACCGGTTACTGATTTAATCATATCCTTATAAGCAGGGTGATTTAAATCTTCAGGGCTTAATAAAGTGGAACGTAACATCGGATAAATAGAGCCCAAAACAGGCAATGGGATATATAGATTTTTATCCAGCGATGTGAGCGGAAAAATGTGGTTCCTCAAATTGAAATAACCGCCATGTGGGCCATAACTCTGAAATGGATGATGTGAGGCTAAAAGAATAACCTTGTCTTTGTTCTCTTCGAGTAACTGTTCCATTTTCACTAAAACCTCATCTTTGGTACGGCATTCGCATTCGCCGTTAGGATTTGATTTATTGTATGGAAAAACCCACCATTCACTATCGTAAGCAATGATGGTTAATTTATCAGTTAATTTAATGGCCACAGGATCAGGGCATCCGTTTTCTGGTATTAGCCTCAGTAATGGATCGTTCTGTGCTTTAAGGAAATCATCTTGCGCTTTGATTTTGGCCAAACCTTTGGGGCCAGATTTATCCCAATCGTGGTTGCCGGGAACAAAATAAACCGCAGCGCCCATTTTACGCATAGGCTCGAACTGTGAACGGAGGATTTTTTTAGTTTCTTCTTCTTCTACGCTTCCAGGAAGACCCATCCCTGTTGGATAAATATTATCCCCCAAATATAAAACGGTTGTTTTTTTGGGAAGTATTTGTTTGGCGGCATTTTTTAAATCCTGCATCTGCGCAGGGTTCATTTCGCCGGCATCGCCAAAAAGAATTACACGATATTTCACATCATCCTGCGCAAGGGCAATGAAGTTGATTAAAAATAAGATGGTAAAAAGGGTAAATCTTTTAATCATAGACTCAGCGTTTGTATAAAGATAGTTATTTTAAAATTTATTTTATTTCTCATGAGCATCGTCCAAGCAATCTCATAAACTTAATTTCAGGTTCGGACCTGTCACGTTGAGCCTGTCGAAACGCGCTTTACCATACATTTTAGTTGGTCCTTCGACAGGCTCAGGATGACAATATATATAATGAGACAGCCTCCTAATAGATCCTGAAACAAGTTCAGGACGACGTTCGCATTAGGGCACCACTACTAAAACCTATTTTTTCAATTTAAACATTAAAATGTTTCCTGCAGATAAAGTACCGCCCTCGTTAGAGATATAAAGGTTCTGATCGCGATCAAATGCAATACCTTCTGGTTGGTTAAAGAAATCTCCTTTTAGCGGGTATGTTGCTTTAATTTTAAAGTTTGCATCGGTAACGACCAATAGTTTATTCATTGATGAAAGCACATACCACTCGTTAGTTGATGGGTTTTTAGCCAAAGCAGAAGGACGGAACTTAATTTTGGCTTCGCCTGATAGGTCAGCTATTTCTTTATAAGACAAGGCAAAAGTTCCACTTGCGGTAAATTTACCATCAGCATATTTAAAGGCATAAATATCCGTCTGGTCGCTTTTATTTTTCTTAATTTCTTTAGTTAATACATACACCAGGCCTGTTTTTTCGTCTGCGGCTAAGCCTTCATATTCGGCTTTAGGAACCAGGTCTTTGGTTTTAACCACATCTGCAACTTCTGGTTTATTGATCTCGCTAATAGGAAAGCTATGCAGTTCGCCATTGCTTTTTAATACAATTACAGTGTTATTTAAGATAGCCAGATCTTCATAATCGCCTTTACCTCCAAATTTGGTAAATTTCGATTCTTTATCGGTTAAACCAAGATGAAACAAATCGCCGTCTTCATCCTGAATCGCAAATACTTCTTTAGGATCACCGTTATGAAATACAATTCCGGAAATTTCGAATAAATTTTGCGGCATGTTATATTTTACAGGATTTGCTAAATCGTAAGGAAGGTTTGATTTTTCTGATCCTCCTGCCGAAACGGTTTCTGTAGAATCACTTTTTTTATCATCACGGTTCGCATTTACACATGATATACCTAAAAAGGCAATGGCAATTAGAAAGCTAGAGGCGAGGAAAGTTTTATTGTATTTCATAAGGGGTAAAATTTAATACTTGTTTATTTATTAATCGTTATCCCGACAGCATAACCGTCATCTCGACCGTAGCGGAGAGATCTATCAAGATCATTTTCTATAGATTTCTCCATTTCGCTGCACTTCAGTCGAAATGACGATCTTATGGTGGGGACACAGACACGGCACTATTTATTTTTTAATAATTGATAAATATCGTATTGAGACTCGACAGGAGCCCCACTACTTTTAACAGGAATATTGTTCATGTTTTCATCTATACAAACCGCCTGTACGTTATCTTGTTTTTGGATTTCGATAATATCTATCATTTCTTGCTTAATCTGCTCGTTATGAATCGGAAAGCAAACTTCAATTCTCCGATAAATATTACGGTTCATCCAATCGGCAGAGCCGAGGTATACATCGTTTTTGCCTAAATTGTGAAAAATAAAGATACGTCCGTGCTCTAAATAACGATCTACAATGCGGGTAACCTTAATATTTTCGCTCATTCCTGCTACACCTGGAATTAAGCGACAAATGCTCCGTACAATCAGTTCGATCTTTACCCCTGCCTGCGAAGCCTCGTAAAGTTTGTTGATCAATACTTTTTCTTCGAGATTATTCATTTTAATGGTAATACCCGATGGTTTACCTTGTTTGGCATGTTCAATTTCGCGATCTATCAAATCAAGAAAAACCTGCTGTAAATTAAACTGTGCGACCAATAAATGATTAAATTTAATCAGATCGGCAGAAGTAGGTTTAACCCTTTTGGCCAGAAAAATAAAAAGCAGCTCTACTTCGCGCAGCATTTCTTTATTGGCCGTCATTAATATATGATCGGTATAAAAAGCAGCCGTGCTTTCGTTAAAGTTTCCGGTAGAAAACAAACCAGAATAACGCATGCGGTCACCTGTCTGGCGTTTTACCAAGGCTACTTTGGCATGAACTTTTAGTTAAAGATCCATCTATGAGGTCGGTATTGCAGATTTTTGGCCAGTTTTGGTTGGATAATTTTGGCGAATTAACCGGAAAACCCATAAAATCTTTCAGGTTATGATATTGCCCGCCCTCTATCCTATTCGCCTTTTTAAGGTTAAAAAGCTTTTTGAGCAATTCGAAAACGTTGGCCGGTATGCCTGGCTGGTGAAGAAAACGTGTAGCCAAACCCGAATCGCGTTTGAGCAACTGCTTCTCCAATTGTTCGGATAAACTGCCCGAATATTCGTCTTTCAGGTCAATTTCGGCATCTCTGGTAATTTTGAAGCTATAACATCCGGTAACTTCAGCTTCAGGAAAAATACGGTCTAAATGAAAACGCACTATATCATCCAGAAAAACAATAAAGGTCTCGTCACCCGATTCTACCTTATAAAAACGGGGTAACTGGTTGGAAGGAATATTTAAAATAACAACTTCAGCATCTTCTTTCTTTTTTAGCGTAATCAGAAAGTACAGTTCATTATTTGAGGGAAAGAAGTTGGTATCCGCATTAATGTAAACAGGCTGCAGAAAGGCCATTACCTGACTCAAAAAATATCGGGTTGTATTTTTCTGAATTTCTGCAGGGAATGGTTGTCCATAAATTAAGTTTATCTTATTCTCTTTAAGCAAGGGAATAAGGTCTGATTTAAGCACCTTACCGTAACGCTGCTGCTGTTCCGAAATAAGCAAATTGGCCGTATTGAGCAAATTATCGTCAATCTGGATATCGTTGTCTTCCTTATTGCTCAATTTCTCTAAAGCGAGTAAGACCGGCATCCTTACGCGATAAAACTCGTCGAGGTTGGAAGAGAATATCGACAAAAACTTAATGCGTTCTAAAAGTGGAACGGTACTTCGCTCGGCTTCCATTAAAATACGCTCGTTAAACTTTAACCAGCTTAAATCTCTATTAAAAAAAGAGGTTTCTACTATCTGTTCCATTAAAGTTTACCGTAAGCTGCGTAAGCAATTACAAATGCAAATACTGCTGCAATTAAACCAAACATGAAAATATTGTAAGCCAGGCGGATCAGTTTATACTTTCTGCCCAAAACTACGCCTTGCGAGTATACGTCGGTGATTAAGGTACCATATAAAAAGTCTTTATCGTTCATCACTTTAATCATACCATCGGTATAACTGGGTAAGCTCATTTTATAAAAGTTACCAAAAAATAATAAGTTTACTTTTTTCTTATCCATATCTTCCTGCGTAAACTCTCCCTTGGGGATAGACGGGCGTGTTGATAAAATAGAAACCACCACACAGGTTAAACTCACTATTAACAAAATAAATGTGGGGATAATCAAGTTGCCATGGTCTTCCAATCGCCTAAGCAACAAACTCACGATCAAGGAAAGCATGATCGAATTTACGGTGATCAGGATATGCGCTTTATTATCGGCCATATCACTCAGGCGCTGGTTGTTGGCTGAGGTAATCCTAAACATCGTTTCGATCCCTTTATCGGGACGATCGTCTTTGTCTTTCTTTTTTTTATCCTTCTCTTTCACAATGACAGGGGCAAAGTTTAGGGGCTCTGCCAATTCGGCACTAATTTCCTCCTGCGATGTTAGTTTACTTTTCAGTTTGCTGATATTCTTCTGTTTCTGATCGCTCAACAACAGATTGGCATAATCGGTATGGTAATGATGTGATTCCATAAACTGGATATCTTTTTTACGCCAATCTAATTTACTGATATCTTTTTTATAGATCAGTTCATTTTCCTTGTGCATCAATTTCCCTTTTGCGCGGAAATCGGGCAAACCTAAATGGAACAGATCTGCATCGCAAATGATTTTATCAATTTCATTTTTAGGGTTCTGAGGAATTTTAGTGGCCAATATTGCGCTTTTAACATGGTCACGGATTTCTTGATTGACCTGATGTT
>NZ_JBFTRT010000374.1:0-5029 GCF_056399685.1 Pedobacter sp. 01N416 | reverse complement strand
GTATAAAGCTATGGCATCTTTGCGTGGCGAAAAACCAACCAATGGTGCATCGCCTTCCCGGCCGCTTTCATATTTGTAATGATAACTTCCAAAACCAACAATGGCATTTCCCCACATTTTAGCTTTAAAACCTGTGGTTAAACTTAAGATATCTGACAGGTTAAAACAATCTGCTCTTTTATTTTCATCTGGAATGGTATTTAAAAAGTCTGGAACGCTTAAATCGTTTTCGGTAGTTTTATTCTGTGCCATGTCTTTTTTATGATGAATATAAGGATTTGATCAAATAATTTCAATTTCTGCGGTAATTGTATTTAAAGTAATACGTTATTTCTTGAAAAAAGGAGGTTGAAAACTGCTCATTTCAGGCGTATTTCACAGTAATTCGCTGATGGAGTTTGACATATGTCAAAAAATCAACACCTTTTATACAACCTTATACACTTATTCTTACATTTGAATTGTCAATCGTCCCCGATAACTGATTTAATTATTTTTTCATTTTTTTTAAAATTAATTATCTCAATGACAACACAACAACTAAAACAAGGAGAAATTCTTGAACGCTTAGTGCGCAGAGATCGCATGGGCATCAGTGAGCTTTCAAGGAAACTTAATGTAAGCCGCAGAACAATTTACAACTGGTTTGGTCAAGACAGAATCGGGCATGAAGTAATTTGGCAGGTAGGCAAGTTATTAGGTCAGGATCTTTCTTCGGCATTTCCAGAAGCTTTCCCCAAGTACAACCCCGAATCCATCAATCAAACGGCAGATCCCGGTAAACAAATCGGTTCGGATAATAATTCTGTGTATTTCTGGATGAATAAATATATTCATCTGCTAGAAAAATACAACGACCTGTTAATTACAGAAGAGCAGCAAGAGCTAGATCCAATTAATAAGGAATTCCCACTTAGAAATAAAAGACCTGATACATTTTTATATCAATAAAACTAAGGTTTTAACTAATAGAATAAGCTAAGTCATCCCGTTAGATTTTTCTTTTTATTTATATCTTAATCCTGGCCACTTCGTTTTCCTATCTTCAACATTGTAATATTTTTAGGTATTAGCATCAAGAGCTTTTTTAAATTTCTAATTTGGTAACCATCAAATTTTAGAAATAAGCGTATGATGACTACTTATCTGATTAGGTGTTTTTTTAGAGCCAATGGCTTTATTCTTTGCTTTTTACTTATTTCTTGCGCTGTTAAAGCACAGCAAAAATTAAATGTGGCAATAGCAGGGCTAACTCACGATCACGTTTATCTCATCATGAGCAGCTACCAAAAAGCTGAAGTGAATATTATTGGTATTGCCGAAAGTAATCCTGAGCTGGTTAAAAGGTTTAAAAACCGTTATAAAATTTCCGATAGCCTATTTTATAATAACCTTCCTGATTTATTAAAGAAAAAGAAACCTGATGTTGTTTTGGCATACAATGCCATAAGCGGACATTTGGCTGTAGTAGAAGCTGCCGCTCCCCTCGGCATATCGGTAATGGTAGAAAAACCGTTGGCGATAACAGTTAAGCAGGCAGAAAGAATGGCTGAACTAGCAGCACAGTATAAAGTACATGTACTCACCAATTACGAAACTACCTGGTATCCGAGTAATCAGGAGCTATACAAGGAAGTAAAGGAAGCCAATACTATTGGTGCCTTACGCAAAATAATCGTGCACGATGGCCATCAGGGACCAAAAGAAATTGGAGTGAGTGCTGAGTTTTTAAGCTGGTTAACCGATCCCAATCAGAACGGGGCAGGCGCATTGGTAGATTTTGGCTGTTATGGTGCTAATTTAATGACCTGGTTAATGGATGGAAAAGCCCCAATTTCGGTTAGCGCAATTACCCATCAGATTAAAAAAGATGTTTATCCGAATGTTGATGACGATGCAACAATTTTATTGGAGTACCCATCGGCCACGGGAATTATCGAAGCATCGTGGAATTGGCCCTTTAGCATAAAAGATATGGAAGTATTTGGTGCAAATGGATACATGCAGGCCGTTAATGATAAAACGTTAAGGCTAAAGAACAATGGGAAGGGTGATTATAAAATTTATCAGGCTAAGACATCGAAGCCAATTTATTCAAACCATTTAAGTTATCTGTCTGCAGTTTTAAAAGGAGAAATTAATCCAGCAAATGATTTATCATCGCTACCGAATAATTTAATTGTGGTCAAAATTTTAGCGGCTGCGAAAAAATCAGCTCAAACAGGTAAAAGGGTGATTTTAAAATAGTTCCTACATAATAAAAATAGCCACCTGTGCGATGGCTATTGGTAAGGAGAACAGTGTCTTCTCTATGGTGTGCCTGCCCTCCGCGGATCTCCCGCTCACAGGACTTTTTTATCTTTCTTTTATGCTTAACAATTTAGGCAATAGTTGGTTTTGATCCGCAAAATAATTTTGCACATCGTGTGGAAAATGTTAATATCTCTAAAAACGGATCAAGAGTAATCTACATGTTTCCATATGAAGTATTATACGCATTTATTGATTAAAACTTTTTAGGGCGTGCGATGTTTGTGATGTGGTTGCTGCCGATGATATAATTACATCGTTTAGTGGCAAATTATCAAACATTAAATCATGGTCGAATTAAATAAAGAGCTTTTTTGTAACCTGGGCGACTGCTCTGTTGATGGGTATTTTATTTTCGATTATACGGCACAAAATTTTTCATACCTCAATAAATCGATAAGTAAAATTTGGGAACTTGGCCTTGATGAAATTGCGGCTAATCCTCAGCTACTTTTAGCACGGGTACATCCTGAAGATGTTGCACATGTAATGTCTTGTTACAAAGAATGCCTGGAAGAAGGTACGGAGAAAAAATATGAATTCCGGTTAATATTTGCCGATAGAGAAAAATATGTGCGGGTAATTGTGTTTGCCGTTGCCGATGAGGAAGTAAAGCATTTAGTAGGCACAGTAGAAGATACCACGATAATGCGCCACAATAAAATCCATATTGAACAAATAAACGCCCGAAAAAATATRACCTTAGAAGTATTGGCGCACGATTTAAAAGAACCGCTCGCCATGATGAAATTAACTGCTTCATCTATGAAAAATGGTATTGCTCAAACAGGCGATGAGCAGATGATAAACTCACTAGCTTTTATTCTGGATATGTGTGAGCGTAATCTGCTTTTGGTACGCAGCATGATTAACAGGGAGTTCTTAAAATCATCGGTAATAGAAATCGGCAAGGAGCGGGCAGATTTGGTCTGGGAACTTAGGGATGTGGTTCGTTTTTACAAACGATCGAAACTAGGCAAAATGAAGAATATTAAATTTACAAGTTCTGCCGAACAGATCTACCTGCTCCTGGATAGCATGAAATTTATGCAGGTAATCAATAATCTAATCTCAAATTCAATAAAATTTACTGCCGATTATGGGAATATTACTCTACATGCCGAGGAATATGAAAGTACCGTTTTAATTACTGTAGCCGATAATGGGGTTGGAATTCCAGATGAGTTGCAGGCCGGCCTTTTTGATCATTTGCCCGAAACTTTAAGACCAGGTTTGAAAGGCGAAGAATCGGGAGGATTTGGCATGGGAATAATCAAAGCAATTGTTGAGTTGCACCAGGGAAAAATCTGGTTTAAAAGCAAAATTGGTATTGGAACTACCTTCTATATTGAGCTGCCTAAGTAGCCTTTTTTAATTTTAAAACAGTGTAAGTTATATTTGAGTTATGATTAACATTATTCTTGCGGATGATCACCATATTATCCGAACCTCACTTAAAGCACTTATAGAAAAACACGAAGGCATCAAGGTTGTTGCAGAAGTATCAGACGGTTTAGCGGTTTTGGAACTTTTGGAAAAGGGAATAAAAGCTGATATCATTTTATCAGATATTGTAATGCCCAGGCTCGATGGAATAGCTTTAGCCAGTACCATTAAGGAGCGGGGGTATGGCACAAAAGTAGTTGTGTTGTCTATTTTAGATGACGAAAAATATGCGTCAAATGCCTTTACCTCAGGTGCTTTTGCTTACCTATCGAAAGATATTGAGGAAGATGAATTGCTGTTTTGCCTAAAGCATGTAATGAAAGGAAAACGGTATCTTTCTTCTAATCTATGCATCTCCATTTTAGAGCGTTTTAATACCCAGTTAAATATGCTTTCGCAAAAAATGAATACTGAAATCAACTTTTCTGAACGCGAAATTAATGTATTAAAACTCATCGCAGATGGGTTGACCAATCAGGAAATAGCGGACAAATTGTACTTAAGCAGGCGGACAGTAGAGAGCCAGAGAGAGGCTTTAATCAGTAAAACGGGTACAAAAAACTCTGCTTCTTTAGTTCGTTTTGCTATGCGAAATGGTTATGTAGCCTAGTATTTTTGATCGTTTTAGGGCAATTTTTTAGTGTTTTAAATAAACCGTAAAAAATCGGGTATTTCTACAAATAACATTGCATGGTACTGTTTGTTGAATATCTACATCATACCTAAAGCGAATCATGGAAACATTAAATTTCAATTGTGACATATACCAATACAGACAACCACTTTTTGACCGCGCATTAGCGTATACGCGTGATGAAGACGATGCTGCTGATTTAGTTCAGGACACCTTTATGAAGGCGTTTAGGTTTTCTGCTAAGTTTGAAATGGGAAGTAATGTACGCGCTTGGCTTTTTACAATTCTAAAAAATACCTTTCTTAATCATTATTATAAGGTAAAAAGGAAAAATGAAATGATCCAGCAGGAAGAGGATTTAACTTCCATCCAATTGGTTCCAAGCGCATCATTTAATGGTGGTGCGGCAAAGTTTATGATGGAGGACATCCAAAAATCATTAAATGCATTGCCAGAAGATTGCCGTTTTTGTTTTTGCCGTTATTTTGAAGGTTATAAATATCATGAAATTGCTGCTGAGCTCGATATCCCATTAGGCACGGTAAAAACCAAAATACATGTAGCGAGAGGGCTTCTTAAAAAGATGCTTAAAAATTATAAATCTGGTTTGGCTGCCTAATGTTCTCATCACATTTATTC
>NZ_JBFTRT010000373.1:0-7932 GCF_056399685.1 Pedobacter sp. 01N416 | reverse complement strand
GGTATAGGGTGTTCGGTTAATTAAAAATGGATATTTTTTGGTTTGATTTTTGGGTATATAAATGGAAGTGAAGAGTTTAACCCCATCGCGCATGGGGATCTGGCGTTCTATTTTAGTGTAGTTTTCTCTAACATATGCCGAATCGGTTTGCTGGGCTATTAATTCATTAGAAATAAACAGACAAAATAAAAGACTGAAAATTCTGGTAAGGTTCATTTAAGCTAGTTTTTAGGAATAAAATTTAAATATAGGTGATTCGTGGTTGATTAGAAAAAATAGCCCGTAAAAGGTTTGTTAGCAAAGATGGAATCATGTAAGATGGAAGGATTTTGATATATTTTGCCATTAAAACCCTCCCTTCGTCATCACTTTATCAAAATTTAGTTAAATAGTGTTAAGGGATAATCTTTTAGGAGTTTTCACCGTCATATACATAATCGACATAAACACAAAATAATGAATAGGTTATTAAATAAAGGATTGGTTGTTTTCGCTGCAGCAGCGATGATTGCAACCTTAAGTATTGAAAGCGTTTCTGCACAGCGGCCAAGTAGGAGTGGAGGTTCTTCCGGGGGCGGTAGATCTGGTTCGATAAGCCCATCAAGAGGCGGTGGTTCTATTTCCAGACAACCATCTATGCATGCGCCAAGTAGAGGTAGTTATGCACCAAGCAATGGCGGTCGCCCACCAAGACCTAATTACAGTTATAACAGACCAGGTTATCGCCCAGGTTCAGGATATGGTAGGCCTGGTTACGGTTATCGCCCAGGTTATGGAAGGCCTTATTACAGACCATATTATAGCTATTATAATTTTTACAGGCCCTTTTTAGGTTTCAGGATTGGCGTATTACCTTATGGCTATTATCCGTTTTATTATGGCGCTAACCAGTTCTATTATTCAGGCGGATTGTTTTATCAACAAAACAATAGTCAATACGAAGTGGTAACCCCACCAGTTGGTGCTGAGGTTCCGAATTTACCATCGGATGCTAATCTGGTTACCATTAATGGGGTTGATTATTACGAATACAAAGGCGTTTATTATACCCAAAAAGAAAGTGCTGATGGTAAAACCGTATATGTGGTTGCTGGGAAAGACGGTATTTTAAACACGACTGATGGCCCGGTTGATACGCATAATATAGGCGATATAATTAGTCAATTGCCAGAGGGATGCAGAGAGGTAACCATTAAAAACGAAAAGTATTTTGTTTCGCCTGATGATGTTTATTATGAAGAAATAGTAGATGGAACAAATATTACTTACCGTGTAATTGGTAAGTTGTTTTAATCTTAGTTTTATCAGTGTCAGATGGTAACATTTGACACCACTTATAATTCCAGTAAATGTGCAGTTGGATGGTAACATCCAACTGTTTTTGTTTAATTTCTCGCTGTACGTCATACTGAACTTGTTTCAGTATCTGTATTCACTTTGTGTCAGATCGGAATATCCAACACCACTGAATTTCCGATTGGAGCAAATTGCTTACGAGAAGACCCTGAAATAAATTCAGGGTGACGTATCTCGAGCCGCCAAAATTCTATATTTTTACAGCCTAAACATTTCGATTTGAAACCTGTATCGCAGCTCTTCTTTGTTTATTCAGTTCTTGCTATTGTGCTCTCATCTTGTTCTATAACTAAGTATGCTGCGGTTAAGCAAAATGAAACCAGTATTTCGTCTGTAAAGTTTCTGGATGAATACATTATGCCCTTAAATCCAATTTTCCAAAATACGGTTGTTGGTGGTTTGTCTGGGATTGATTACGATGTAAAGCAAAACCAGTATTATATGATCAGTGATGATCCATCACAACGTAGTCCGGCGAGGATTTATACTGCACAGATTGATATCAAAGAAAATAAGATCGATACTGTTCGGGTAACTGGTGTTACTTATATCTTACAGGAAAACGGAAAACCATACCCAAAATACGGAACTGATAAAACTGTAAAACCTGATAGCGAATCGGTTCGTTATAACCCCTTAACCAAACAATGGATTTGGAGCAGTGAGGGAGAAAGGTTGTTTAAGGACGGTGATACGACGATAGTTCAGCCCGGCTTAACCTTTATTTCTACATATGGAAAGTTTCTGGATACTATTCCAATGCCTAAGGGCTTTCAGTTTACAAAAACCGAAAGCGGGCCACGCAAAAATGCTTTATTTGAAGGTTTAACTTATGCTGATCAGTACAAAACATTATACGCCAGTTTGGAAGAACCACTTTATCAGGATGGACCTCAGGCTGCTTTTGAATATGACAAAGCCTTAACGCGGATTTTAAAATTTGATGTAGCTACTAAAAAGAATATTGCCCAATATGCTTATAATCTGGGTGCAATGCCAGTTAAACCTACCGTTGAAAACGATTGGAATGTAAATGGAATTTCTGAAATACTAGCTATTAATAATCATACGCTTTTGGTAATGGAAAGAGCCTGGGCAAAGGGCCACGATGATCATACCTTTTTAAAACTTTACCTGGTTGATTTACAGAGTGCTGAAAATGAAATCAATAATAGCTCTTTTGTGCAAAACCCTCCAAAGCTCTTAAACAAGAAATTGATTTTCGACTTTGATTCCTTGAACCGACATATCGATAATTTTGAAGGGGTAACATTTGGACCAAAATTGCCAAATGGGCATCTCTCATTAATTTTTTGTGTTGATAATAATTTCGGTAAATCTCAGGTACAACAATTTTTCTTATTTGAGATTATTCCATAATCATCATTCCTGTTAAAAATTTATAATGAGTAAAATAAAAGCATTACTGTTTGATTTAGATGGTACATTAATTGATTCTGAGAAGTTTCATTTCGATTGTTGGAATAAGTTTTTGTGTGAATACGAAGTTACACTGGATTTTAAGGATTGGTTGACAAATTACGCTGGAATCCCCTTGCCCAAAAATGCAAAGACTATAATAGACAGGTATAAAATTGAAGAAGAGTTAGAAGGCTTCATCAACAGAAGAGAGAAGATAACTTTTGATGGTTTTAGAACAACTGATATTCAGTTAATGCCCTTTGCATTAGAGTTTATCAAGTTTGCTTATGAAAAAGGGCTTACGCTGGCTGTAGTTACAGCTAGTCCGAAAATTGATGTTGAAGCCGTTTTTGAGCGTAATGGTTTGGCCAGGTATTTCAGTTTATTTATTACCAGAACAGATGTAAATAAATCTAAGCCTGATCCCGAAAGTTACAATCTTTGTGTAGCGCGATTGGGTTTTGAAAAAGATGAGTGCCTTGTTTTTGAAGATACTTTAAATGGGGTTAAATCTGCTCTGGCTGCGGGCATAACCTGTTACGCCATTCAGAGCAATGTAAGGGCGCATCAAAAACTAAAAATAGCTGACGAATTGTTCCTGAGCTTTGCGAATGCCAAAGCATTTATGCTGCAAAAGGAATTGATTTAGTTCTTGAAAATTAACTAGCTTAGTATGAAGCAATAGAACGTTGTATGGTAAAAAAAGGATTATGGATTTTATTTGCAACCTTCGCATTGCTGATTGGACTCTACCCAACGATTTACTTTTTGATCGATAGGAAATTTGGGTTGTTAAATTCAAAGTCGGTTGATTTGTTGACCAATACTTTCTGGAACATTGGTTTTTATACGCATATCATTTTCGGAGGAATCGCTTTATTTATCGGTTGGACACAATTTAGTCCGGAAATGAGAAATAGGCGTATGGCACTTCACCGAAAACTGGGTAAAGTTTATGTGGTTGCTGTACTGCTTAGCGCATTATCGGGTATTTATATTGGCTTTTTTGCAACAGGAGGATGGGTTTCTTCCACTGGATTTATCTGCTTAGGCATCGTTTGGTTTTACACTACTTTAAAGGCTTATTTACACATCAAAAGCGCAGAAATTGAAAAACATCAAAAAATGATGATTTATAGTTATGCGGCTTGTTTTGCTGCTGTTACATTGAGGGTGTGGCTACCAATTTTGACAATGGTTTATGGCGATTTTTCAAAAGCATACCTGGTTGTTGCCTGGTTATGCTGGATTCCTAATCTGATTGTTGCCTATTTAATCACCAGAAGAACCGCTAATCAATAAGTTATTTTGATGCTCTATCCTCTGCAATAATTTAGTTTATGATGTCAGCCCAGAAAATTTTAGCTAGTGTCGGATCCTTTTCATCTCACGACCTGCTTCTTTTTGAAGAATATACTGTCCGAAAGTCGTTCCGTAAAAACGACGTGCTCTTGCATCTTGGCGAAATTTGTCAATCCGTTTATTTCATTTTATCGGGATCTTTTTTTCAATTTCATGCTAACGATACCACAGAAACAATTATTGATCTGCATTTACCAAAAGAGTGGATGTACAATCATTCAAGTCTGATTGAGCAAAAACCTTCCGATACAACGATCAAGGCCTTTGAAAGATCTGAAGTGTTGGAGCTTAGTTTAACTAATTTACATAGTTTAATTGCCCAATCACAGTCTTTTTTAAGCTTGGGTAGAATTTTTGACCAGCCCAATAACAGGACATATTTATTTGATCGTTCGCTAAGCCCAGTTGAAAAATATAATTATATTAAAAATGCCAAACCGCTCATTGTACAGGTTTTTCCGGTTAAAATGATCGCTTCATACCTTAAGATCGCTCCTGAAACATTGAGCAGGGTAAGGGCAAATCATTAAATTTTCTGATCTGGATCAAGTGCAGCTTTTGGGAAAAATACCGATTTTTGAAATAAAAAAATATGCTAACAGATATTAACCCAAAACTTCCCATGCGTGATAAAGCAATCACAAGAGATTTTTATGTGAATAAATTAGGCTTTAAAGATATTGGAAGTGCCGATTTTAAAGATTACCTGATGGTACAAAAAGACCGTGTTGAGATTCACTTTTTTCTGTTCGAAACACTGGATCCGAAAATATTACGGCGGTGCGTTTCTACTGTTAGTGGACTTAGAAAAAGCTCATCCGCTATGCCTGCGGTCGTTTTTCCCTGTGCAATTAACTGAAGGATCTGTTGTTCGCGTTTGGTGAATTTTGGTCGTCCTTTTAAATCATTTACTGAAGGCTTGGCAATAATTTCTATCCCATTGATCTTCAGTATTTGATCTATTGGGGCATCGGGTATCAGCGAAGAACTAACAATTGATAAACCAATGACTAAGAAACCGATTTCTATTGCTCAATGGACTTTCAGCTTTCCGCCTTTTTTCCCTACATTTGGCTAATCAAAATTCTCAAAAAATTATGCAATACGATGTCGTTGTTATCGGTTCAGGGCCGGGCGGTTATGTAGGCGCAATCCGTTGTGCTCAGTTAGGTTTAAAAACTGCAGTTGTTGAAAAATATAAAACTTTTGGAGGTACTTGCTTAAATGTAGGTTGTATTCCATCTAAGGCTTTGTTAGATTCTTCAGAGCATTTTCACAACGCTGCTCACACGTTTACTAGCCATGGTATCAACTTAAAAGATTTAAAGGTTGATATGAAACAGATGATCGCCCGTAAAGACGATGTTGTTGCCCAAAATACAGCTGGTATCACTTATTTGTTCAAGAAAAATAAAATCGATTCTTTCGAAGGTGTAGGATCTTTTGTAGATAAAAATACCATTCTGGTAACTAAAGCCGATGGCTCTACAGAAACCTTATCAGCTAAAAACGTAATTATTGCTACGGGTTCTAAACCAACAGCTTTACCGTTCTTACCAATCGATAAAAAACGCATTATAACTTCAACTGAGGCTTTAAATATTAAAGAAGTGCCAAAAACGATGGTGGTAATCGGCGGCGGTGTAATCGGTTTAGAGTTAGGTTCGGTATACGCCCGTTTAGGTACAAAAGTATCTGTTGTTGAGTTTTTACCATCTATCATTGGTACTATGGATGCTGGTTTGGGTAAAGAACTTCAGCGTGTGTTAAAGAAAACTTTAGGCATGGAATTTTACATGGGCCACAAAGTTACCGGTGCTACCACAAAAGGTAAAACGGTAACTGTTACGGCTGATACCCCTAAGGGCGAATCCATTTCTTTAGAAGCCGATTATTGTATCGTTGCTGTTGGTCGTACGGCTTACAGCGAAGGTTTAGGTTTAGATAAAATCGGTATCACTGTTGAAGAAAGAGGTAAAAAAATTCCGGTTAACGAACATTTAGAAACTTCCGTTAAAGGTGTTTATGCTATTGGTGATGTAATTACTGGCGCCATGTTGGCACACAAAGCAGAAGATGAAGGTACTTATGTTGCCGAAACCATTGCGGGTCAGAAACCACATATCAATTATAATTTAATTCCTGGTGTAGTTTATACCTGGCCAGAGGTTGCTTCTGTAGGTTTAACCGAAGAGCAGTTAAAGGAAAAAGGTGTTAAATATAAAGCAGGTTCATTCCCTTTCAAAGCCAGCGGACGTGCAAAGGCGAGTATGGATACCGATGGTTTCATTAAAGTTTTGGCCGATGCCGCTACTGATGAAGTTTTAGGTGTACACATGATTGGCCCGCGTGCAGCAGATATGATTGCAGAAGCAGTTATTGCAATGGAATTCCGTGCATCTGCAGAAGATATTGCACGTACCTGCCATGCGCATCCAACCTATACCGAAGCCTTAAAAGAAGCAGCACTTGCCGCAACTGATAATAGAGCCATACATATTTAATTATTCAACAAGCAGATACTGAACTTGGTTCAGTATCTGCTTGTTGAATAAGATGCTGAATCAAGTTCAGCATGACGCATAGAGAAAAATCCCGATCTAAAATCGGGATTTTTTTGTTTTAACTTTTTATCGTCATTTCGAGCGGAGTGCAGCGAAGTCGAGAACCACGAAGTGCTCAGCAAAGCTAAATCTAGCTAGATAGATCTCTCCATTCTACTGCGTTCCAGTCGAGATGACGACGGGTTTCGCTTTACTCTTTCTCCTTTAATCTTTTTGCTTTGGTCTTTATATTTTCTTAATAAAATGATAACAAACAACACCTAAAATTAGCGTTATGTGCGGCTATTTTTGCGGTTCAGATATTAAAAAACCATGAACTGTAAAAAACTATTTGGTGCAATCCTTATTGCTTCATTGGCATTTACTGCCTGCAAAAAAGATCCGATTGTAGATCCTCCGGTTGAAGCTATCGTTCCTGAAAAAATCGACAGCTTTAAAGAAACTGCTTCCATTGATTTAGGAGGGGAATTTGCTTCAGAAATTTCGGCTTACGATCCCTTAACCAAGCAATTATTTGTGGTGAGTAACGATGGCGGAACCAAGGTTGATGTAGTTGATATGAGTAAATATCCAACCGTTACAAAATTGAAAACCTTATTATACCCCAATAACGCTGGTATTAATAGCGTGGCTGTAAGTAATGGTTTATTAGCAATCGCTTTAGATGGCGCAGATAAGCAGGGAAATGGTGATGTAGTGGTATTAAAAACAGCTACTTTAGAAGAAGTTAAAAAAATTACCGTAGGTGCCATGCCCGATATGGTAACTTTCAGTCCTGATGGGAACTATATTTTATCGGCTAACGAAGGTGAACCGAATCTTGCATATACCGTTGATCCTAAAGGAACCATTTCGATCATTAACATCAAAGACAACTATTCTGTAAAAACATTAGATTTCGCCGCTTTTGAATCACAAAAAGCAACTTTGCTTGCAGGTGGCTTCAGGATTTATGGTTTAAATGCAAGTTTTACACAAGATATCGAACCAGAATATATTGCTGTAAGCGCTGATTCTAAGAAAGCATACGTTACCCTACAGGAGAACAATGGTGTTGCCGAAATAGATATCGTTGACGGAAGCATTACCAAAATCAATCCCTTAGGCACTAGAGACATCAGCCAGGCCGACAATGCCTTTGATGTAAGCGATAAAGACGGTAAAAAAGTTTTAGGTACATGGCCAATCAAGGCTTTTTATCTGCCAGATGCAATCTCATATTTTACTG